>CAJGDC010000046.1 GCA_904502005.1 uncultured Alistipes sp. | reverse complement strand
GTATATCCTATGTACGACTTTGCGCATGGTCAGAGTGACTACTTTGAGGGTGTAACACACTCTCTCTGTACCCTTGAGTTTGTGCCTCACCGTCCACTATACAACCTCTTTGTGGATTGGGTAAAGGGTGGTAAGGATTTGGAGCACAACCGCCCTCGCCAGTATGAGTTTAACAAGCTCAACCTCAACTATACCCTTATGAGTAAGCGCAACCTGCTTATCCTTGTTAAGGAGGGTCTTGTAGATGGATGGGATGACCCTCGCATGCCGACACTCTGCGGTTTCCGCCGTCGTGGTTACTCTCCAGAGTCTATCCGCAACTTTGTAGATAAGATTGGCTATACAACATACGACGCCCTGAACGACTTTGCACTTCTTGAGAGTGCTGTTCGTGAGGACCTCAACAAGCGCGCTACCCGTGTAAGCGCCGTGCTTAACCCAGTAAAGTTGGTGATTACCAACTACCCAGAGGGTCAGGTAGAGGCTATGGAGGCAATTAACAACCCTGAGGATGAGAACTCAGCAACACACACCATTGAGTTTAGCCGCGAGCTGTGGATTGAGCGCGATGACTTCATGGAGGATGCTCCAAAGAAGTACTTCCGCATGACCCCAGGCAACGAGGTACGACTCAAGAACGCATATATCGTTAAGTGCACCGGCTGCGAGAAGGATGAGAATGGTGTTGTAACTACCGTATACGCAGAGTACGACCCAGAGACCAAGACCGGCATGCCAGGTAGCAATCGCAAGGTTAAGGGCACAATCCACTGGGTAAGCTGCAACCACTGCATCAAGGCAGAGGTTCGCCTCTATGACCGTCTTTGGAAGGTTGAGAACCCTCGTGACGAGATGGCTGCCATCCGCAAGCAGACCGGTTGCGATGCTCTTGAGGCGATGCAGCAGATGATTAACCCAGACTCGCTGACCGTTCTTACAGAGTGCTATGTTGAGAAGTTCCTTGCTGATAGCAAGCCACTTGACCATCTTCAGTTCCAGCGCATCGGTTACTTCAACGTAGACAAGAGCTCAACCCCAGAACATCTGGTATTCAACCGCACCGTGACCCTCAAGGACTCATGGGCAAAGATAAACAAGTAGGACTCTACCATTATAAACAACAATGGCGGCCTAAATCAGGTCGCCATTATTATTATGTGTATTAGGCCTATTTCGGTGTTACACGGCGAAAAACAGCCAGAGGAAAGCGTCGCACGGGGCGCAGAGCCACCCAAATCTTGGCAAAGAAGATATGCAGAGCCGAGCAGTCAACAATACCGTAGACTTTACTACGTGGCATTGTCTCCGTACCCACAATATTTCCATCGCCAAGAAGTGTAACGTTATCGCCCTGAATATCAATAATTCGGTGAATAACAAAGTGATTACCTGCATCAGCAAAGACGACATTATATCGCTTAAAATCACTACTCTCAATAGGTCGTATAGTCACAGTTGAGCCACTGACAAAAAATGGCAGCATACTCTGCCCTTTTACCGTCACCTTGACCTTCTGACCCTCAAGCAGTATATCTCTAACAACAGAGAATGTTGCTACATTTGCCACACTTTTCTCACCCATTGCACTACTTATTAAATATGGTGTTATATGACAACTCCGCTGCAGCCGCATCTGGCAAGCACTCAAGGTGGAACACCGGCACGTGTGAAATCATATCCGACAATGTGTCGCAAATACTATCCTGCAAGCTATCATCATAGGCAAAGGCTGGCGGACAAGATGGAAGTAGCGCCCCAATAGCATTGAGCACAGAGAGGCGGTGAATCTTATTATATGGAGCTTGCGAAAGTCTTATAAAACCACGAATTGGGAAGTTTAGATTTCGATAGCACGGTGTCTTACCACTCCAAGGCGAGCCAAATGCCGTAGGAACACCATCCACAAGGCGGATAATCGGACTATCATCGTTTAGCAGTGTTGTACCCTCAATATGCTCTCTCCACAGACGAGTATGTGTACTCTTACCCGTTCCGGACTCACCCAAGCATAGCACCGCACCACCATCCTTGACAAGAACAGAGGAGTGGATAGCAATAGCACCCAGAGGCACAATACAGAGTCCAAACATCAGCCAAAGACCGAAGCGGAGCAAAGAGATGTCGACACTCTCAAATGTTCCATAATTTGCCTTGACAATATTGCTATCATCATCTTTTGTAAATAGGTACGAAACCTCATCCTTAACCATCTCAAAGAGGTAACCACCCCCATAACGATAGAGCGTGCACTGCGCCAAATCCTCCTCAAAGCCAAAAGAACTAAGCTCTGCAAGCTCTGCAAAGGCGCTCTTCTCTACGTTACACTCCGACAAAAGTTCCATAGTCGCCTGTGCCTCAGGCTCCGCCTCAACTGCAAAGGGTGCAAAGCCTCTAACTCCACAAGCTACAATATCTGAATGTCTTCCTATTGTTCTAATTCTGTATTGTGCTACAATATACTCCATATTCTCTACTTTAATGTTATCACTCTATCACAATAGCCCAAAGAGCTCTCACGATGGGCTATAACTACAATTGTCAGCGCCTCATTCGTACGAGCAAGCTCTACAATTGCCTCATTAATACTCTGCTCTGTTGTGTTATCAAGCGAAGATGTCGCCTCATCAAAAAAGAGCACCTGCGCACCCTTATATAGTGCGCGAGCAATGCCTATTCGCTGACGCTGACCGCCCGAAAGTAGTGCACCGCACTCGCCAATGCGAGTATCAAGACCATTTGGCAGCGCAGCAATAAACTCACCGAGCGATGCCGCTGCCACAGCCCTCTCTACACGCTCCATATCTACATCCTCAGCCTTACTACCAAGTGTAATGTTGGCTATGATAGTGCTATCGGTCAAAAAGACGTTCTGCGAAACATAGCCGATACTATTCTGCCACTTACGACGATTATCTGCATTAAGCAGCTGACCATCAATACGTATCTGGCCCTCTGTTGGACTATAAAAACCAAGCAGAAGGTTAAAGAGCGTAGTCTTTCCTGCCCCTGAGCGACCATTGATACCAATCTTCTCGCCCTTGCCAATAGTAAAGCTGAGCGAGCTAAAGAGTGGGCTTTGACTATCCTCAAAGCAGAAAGAGATATTATCTACCTCAATGCTACGCTTAAAGTCAAGGCTCTCGGCGGTGTTGTTCTCAATGTTTGCCTGAGAATCTATATTTGCCGAGGCGATTATCTCAATTGTATAGCGGTTATATCTGAGCGATGTCCACGCACCCATAATTGCACGAACTGAAGGCATAAGTCTGAGTGAAGCGACGGCAAAAATTCCAAACAGAATCTTCATATCCCCACTATCAAGCCCCACACACAGAGCCACCATAATAGCCATGCCGGCAGCGATGCCAATCTCTGTAAAGAGCTGTGGCAAGGTCGATATTGTCGCATTCTTAGCACCCATATCAACCATCGTGTCGGTATTCTCATCAAACTGCTTAAGCATGTTACCAAAGGCGTTATTTATCTCTATATCAGCATAGCCACGATATGTCTCAACTGTATCGCGGAACTTACGGCGATGTGCCTCGTTCTCTATTGTTCCATAGCGATTTACACGATTACGCACAAGGGCAAAGTAGAGCCATACTGCAGGTATAAATATTGCCACTGTAAGCAGTGCTGCCACGGGACTATAAGCTGCAATTGAGACAAAGAGCATCAGAAACAGTATCGCCTCACTAAGCAGTACAGCCATAGGGCGCAGCACCCCAGAGACAAAGGTGTAGCAGACGACATTGACATTTCGCGAAAGCACTGCCGAATTAGAGGCCTTAATAAACGACAGACCGCGATTAAAGTAGTCAATATAGAGATTACGCGACAGATACCTATAGAGCGAGTAGATATAATCCCTCTCAAAGCGATATAGGAAGAGATTTATCAGACATTTTACCACTACAAATAGCACCACAGAGAGTGCAACAGCAACGATAAACGACACCTCTGAGCTAAAACCAAAATAGTCATAAATAGCTGCCAACCACGCATTTGAGCGTATATTTTCACTATCAAGAATAAGATACAGCACCGGCAGCAGCGCAGCCAGACCCATAAAATTGAGCAATGCTCGGATAAAGATTGTCAAACAGACCGCAATGCCCCTTGTCCGAAATGCTCGCGGTATAATATTTAGCACTCCTAACTTCATACGACTTCAACAATTTTGCCCTCACGGACATACCATACAAAACCCTCAACAACACTATAACCCATCCTCGCAAGTAGTGAAATATACTCTTTTACCTGAGCTACATGGTTCTGAGAGTATTCTCCAAACTTATAATCTACAACCACAGCGCGATTACCGTCAATCATCACCCTATCGGGTCGCTTAATACCATCATCTTTGGAGATGATACTTCCCTCGGTATGCACCTCCTCCCACTCTTTATCAAACCACTCGGCTGCAAGGCTATGGCTCAGCGTCTGCTCTATCTGCTCTTGCAGCTGCTCTGCCTCAATCGGTGACAGCACGCCATCGATAACAAGTTGCTCAATAGAGCGATATATATCTTCACGCGATGTTGCACGCTCCATAATCCCATGTAGCACAATTCCCTCCTGCTGCGGAGAGAGTGCCGCACCCTCACGAGCCTCAAAAAATCGTTGCGAGCTTAGCTTCAGCTTCATCCTATATGGGCTCACCTCACAATCTCCCAAGGTTACTGTACCCTGCTTTGTCTCGGTACTCTTTATCGGGCCATTAAACTCGCCATATTGATATACCACAGAATCACTCTCTTCGGTCGATATTCTTGCCATATCAAGCACCTGATAGAGCAGTTCGCCCACCGTTGAAGCGCCCTTACTATCATCTTTGCCCTCCTTAACCGCCGGAAAGAAGATATGCAGCTGCTCCTTCGGTCGTGTAAGAGCCACATAGAGAAGATTAATTGCATCTACATAATTATATATCAGTTCGCGGTAGTAGCCCTCCGAGAAGATTGAATTTGCAGCCTCAGCCGTTGCCGCCACAGGAAATGCCGTATCTGTATTAAGACGGCTACCTTCAGCTGCTGTTGTCCATACTGTTGATGCTCGAGTAGCCTTAGGCACAAATGGCCATGAGCAGTACGGGATTATGACCACATTATTCTCCAAGCCCTTAGCCTTATGTATGGTCATAATCTCTATTGCATTGACATCCTTATCTATTGTCACCGACTTGTTATAACCACTCTCGCCCCACCACTTGATAAAGAGTGACAAGTCCGCCACCTTGCCGGCGCAGAACTTAACAATCTGCTCATGGAAGGCATCGGTATAGACCTGCTGACCTTTGAAAATCTTCGGATAGTGAATCATTATAAGCTCAAAGGCCTCCTCAGGTGAGCTGGTCTTAACCCTATCAAAGAGCGCCATCTCCTCCTCTGTAATGTTATGATAGAGGTCAAAGTTGTGGTTATATCGGTTAAAAACAGCAAGGCTGACAACATCTGTACGGTCAACAGCGTACTTCATCACCGCCAAGGTAAACTGCACAACTGTAGAGCTATTGAGCTTAAGCGCCTCTTGTGTCATAATACCGAAGCGCATACTCTCATCAGCTGCGCCGGCATCAAGAAGCAGTGAGGCTATACGCTCTGCCTCGTCATTCTTACGCACCAAAATGGTTATATCACACGGCTTATAGTGCTTCTCATGCACCAAAGTACGAATACAACCGATAATATCAGGCTCCTCATCAGTATGCGCCGTAACGCGAACATACCCACTTCGCAGAGGCTTACGCTTAGGGTTCTGACGTAGGCGCGACCAATGGTACGCCTCGCCGATAGTATTATGCAACTCGTCAAACAGCGACTTTGAGATTAACGAGTCTGCATATGCTTGAGTAAGCGTGTTATTAAGCGTAACATTTAGGCTTTGAGTCGCCAGATGCATAACCACATTGTTAAAGCGCACTACATTTGGCAGACTACGATAGTTATCCTCCAGATTCTGCTCTGAAATAGGCGTATTGCCCTCAGAGAGCTGTGCAGGAGCGATACTACTCAAGATATTCCAATCACTACCCCTCCAGCGATAGATCGACTGCTTAATATCGCCCACGATAAGCACTGCCACATCCTCACTCTGCGCAATAGCATTTCGTAAAAGGGGCAAAAAGTTCTGCCACTCCATCAGCGAGGTGTCCTGAAACTCGTCAATCATAAATCGCTCAAAGCTATTACCCACCTTCTCATAGATAAATGGGGCGTCGCTCGGCTCACGCACAAACTGAGAGATAGTGTGCTTAGTTTGTGCCAACAGCATAGTATTCTGCTCGCGGCATATATCTGCCACCTTGGTATAGAGGTCGTGCAACAGCGCAAAGCTACGGTAGTTCTTACGCAGTAGCTGACAACTATTGTAAAGATACTTAACCCTCGGATACTCTTCAACCACCTGAGCCACAAAGCTCTGGAGTTGCATAACCAACTCTATCTTATCTTGAGTTACTTTGCTACCCTTCTTAAACCACCTCTCAACCTCATCATCACTATGGCTCATAAAGGTCTTTGATGGCGCAGTTGTATCACCATTAAACTTAGCAACCTTGTCAAAGTATGAGGTGAACTTATACGGGAATAGCGAGTGGTCATATCCCGAAGATTCAATCAATCTAACGGCACTCTTTCCGACCTCACGAAAAGCCGCCACCTGTTGTTCAGCCTCAGAGATAAACTCCATAACCACATCTCGCAGTTGCGCTCTATCTATCTTACGACCTATAGTGTGCTTGGTCTGCTCGCTGAATAGTTCATTCTTGAGTTTAAGAATTACACGCTTAATATCCCACTGGCGACCACTTTCAATATTCTCCTCTGCAAAATCTACAAGCCACTGCTGTAGCTCTTTATCGCCCTCAGCCTGCTCAATGAGCATATCAACCCCCTTCTGCGCCACAGGTGCTGTATCAAGCTCAATGGCGTAATCCATGTCAATATTTAGCTCCTTAGCAAATGCGCGAACTATACGCTGAAAGAAGGTGTCATTTGTAAGAATTGCAAAGCGAGAATAGTCGTGTAGTATAGCACTTCTCACCCTCATAGCTCGCTCACGAAGCACCCTCTCTGGCAGGGATGTCATTGCTATCAAATCCTCCAAAAACTCACACTGCTCACCCGTTGCGAGGTTATTGATTTGTTTAAGGATGCGACTCTTCATCTCCTCGGTAGCCTTATTTGTGAAGGTTACCGCCAGAATTGTTCGATAGACATTGGGATTAAACTCAGCATCTGAAGCACCTGGCTGATTGCGTAGAGTATTGTAGACATACTCCCGCGCCAACGAGTAGGTTTTACCCGAGCCGGCACTTGCCGTAAGAATACGCGCCTTATAGTTCTGAGTTGTAGCCATAACGGGGTAAAGTTAGTAATAATTTGTAATAATTACAAATTTTTACTATATCGGCTGCATCGTGGTCTGTTGTTTGCAATGAAAAGGGTGAACCTTTTAATTCAAAAACGTTATGAAACAGACTGGACTTTGCATTGTGACTCTACTAGGTGGAGCACTGATGGGTGCAGCAATAGCAATGCTTGTAACCCCAAAAACAGGTCGTCAGATGCGCGACCACATCCGTGACTTTATTGGCGAGGAGCTCGAAAAGATGCGCTGCAAATGTGGCGAAGAGTGCAACCACGCCGAAGTTAGCGAACCTATTAAGTAAAGAGCAATGAGAGCAGACAGACCCTTCTTCCTACCACTTGCCATAATGGTTGTCGCCGCCCTACTATCTGCATTGCTATTTATCTCTGCCTTTATAGCATGGCTGGCAGAGGTATTTGGCTCGTTGAAAATTCCGTGTCTAATAGTGGGAGTGATAATGGCGTTGATTGCAGCTATAGTCTACTCAGTGACATTAAAGAGCTACTTCCGCCAGATTGGCGAGGAGTTGAGAGTTATCTACTCCGTATCGCGTATCATCCGTGGCTGGATAGATTGGGTCTTAGCTCTTTTTGGAGCAACTACCGACAATGAAAAAGAGGAGGCCTAACAGCCCCCTCTTTCGCTCTATTACAACAATTTACTTGTTACGATACGCCTCAACTCCACTCTTTAGGAACTCAACGAACTGAGCCACATCAAGATTATATCCACGAGGCTCAACAAGCACCTGCTCATTCTTTCCCTGGATAACGTAGTAAGGCTGGGCATTGACACCAAAACGAGTAAGTGCATAGTGTGCATTAACCTTACCGAGGCTCTTAAGCACTGTGCCATTATCTGTTGTCACCCACTCGCTCTGAGGCAGGGTCATCTTGTCGTCTGTATAAAGTGCGCAGATAACATACTCATTACTGAGTATCTCCAGCACAGCAGGATCACTCCACACACGTGCCTCCATCTCGCGGCAATTCACACAACCGTGACCTGTAAAGTCGATAAATACTGGTTTATCAACCTTTGCTGCATACTCTTCAGCCTGCGCAAGGTCAAAGAAGCCCTGAAGGCCATGAGGCAAGTGTAGCACGTCGGCATACTTAACATCCTGAGTTGTTGTATTTTGAGTAGCCACAACGCCCCTATTGCGAGTAAGGTCAAAGTCAAGAGTAGACTGCGGCGGCAGGTATCCAGAGAGCTTCTCAAGAGGTGCACCCCACATACCCGGGATAAGGTAGACAACAAACGAGAAGACTCCAATAGCCAGCGCCAATCGACCAACGCTAAGGTGTTTCATCTCGCTATCGTGAGCAAAGCGAATCTTGCCAAGAAGGTAGAAACCGAGCAGTGTAAACACTACAATCCAGATTGCCAGATAGACCTCGCGGTCAAGGATACCCCAGTGGTAAACCTGGTCTGCAACGCTGAGGAACTTGAAGCCCAATGCCACCTCAACAAATCCAAGAACCACCTTTACTGAGTTAAGCCAGCCACCACTCTTAGGCAACTTCTTAAGCACTGAAGGGAAGAATGCAAAGATAGTAAACGGCAATGCGAATGTGATTGAGAAGGCGAGCATAGTAACGATAGGGTTCCAGAACTCACCCGCTGTAGACTTAATAAGCACCGAGCCGATAATCGGACCTGTACATGAGAATGACACAAGCACGAGTGTCAACGCCATAAAGAAGATACCTGCGATACCACCCTTCTCGCTATTCTCGTCACTCTTATTGACCAACCAAGATGGCAGTGTAATCTCAAAAGCACCGAAGAATGACGCCGCAAAAATCATGAAGACGAGGAAGAAGATGATATTTGGAATCCAGTGTGTTGCAAGCCACTGGAAGATATCAGCAGTAACTGCTCCACCACCTACAAGGCGGGTAATCACGATAATTGCAGCGATAGGCAGTGTATAGAGTAGAACAATGAAAAATCCGTAAAGCGCCGCATTAATTCGACCCTTAGTAGGCGAACCGCTACCCTTCATAAAGAATGAAACTGTCATCGGAATCATCGGGAACACGCATGGTGTAACAAGAGCTGCAAGACCCCAGATAATAGCCTCAAGAATCATCGCCCACAATGAGCCACTACCAGCAGCATCCTTAACTGCCTTAACCTCTGCTACAGGCTCTGCAGCCACCTTTTTACCAATCTCAAATGAGAGCTGCTTCTCTGTTGGAGCAGTGCAATTACCCTCGGTGCAAGCTTGATAGCTAACAAGTGCATCAACAACTGCACCCTCACCACCGAGCTTTACATCCTGCTCAAAGAGAGCCTCACCCTCATACTCACCATATGAGCCAAAAAACTCATCCTGCACAGGCTTAACCTTAGAGAGCGCACGGGTCTCACCCTCGAGAGTTACGCCATCCGGCAAAGTGAACTGAATTGTTGTTGGGGTAAACGGATGAGTGCCGTCATAAATGTGCCAACCATCGGCAATCTCTGCCTTAATGACAAGGGTATAGTTACCGTTGCCGTTATCCTTAAGCTCCTGCTGCCAAATAACCTGCTCATCTTGCGCCAAAGCGGTAAATGACACCAAGGCAAGGATAAAAAATAGAATTTTACGCATAAACTTATCTTTTTTGTGTCTTTATACAATATTAAGCCTGCAAATTTAGTTATAATTTTCAAAAAGTGCAACTCAAATATTAACAGCAGCTTTGGGAAATAAAAAATAACTACCTCAAAATGTTCTATATGTCGCATTTTGTCGCAAAAGTTTGGAAATATCCCAAATTATACAGAAATTTGTGTAAAATTTAATAGATATGGCAAATAATGAGCTTTTACCATACAAAATCGACCATCTGACAGCCACCGATGGAATTGATTTTGTCACCTGCAAAAATGCAGCTTTTGTACACATTCATTCGCTCGATGAGCACATCAGCAAGGAGATGAAACACCCCGCAAAACTGAATGGATTTTTTGTCATGTTTTGCGCTAGTGGTGAGGTTACACTCTCTGTGCACATGAGCGAAATTACCCTTACAGATAACACCCTCCTTGTGGCTCCGACATCTGTATTGACCTTCAAAAACTGCAAAAATTGCGAGCTGTACATCGCTGCATTTAACAGCGACTTTGCGGCCGACATGAATATCGATCTTAAGATGATAATGCCGATTATATCGTCATTACACTCACAATATATCGTTCACAAGATTGAAAAGGCGACGATGATTAATGAGATTCATCGCTCATTTGATGCGCTCTACAAAGAGTACTCCCAGCCCGCAAGCGACAATGACAACTTGGGCATATTTAGAGAGATGTTTATCCGACATATGTATGCCGGCATGATATACCGCGTCTGTGAGTTTATTGCCACCACAAATTCTATCAACACCAAGCCGACACCAAAGGACCGAAGTAGTGACTATTTCAAGCTACTAACAAACCTGCTACATGAATACTACAAAACAGAGCGCAGTGTTGAATTTTACGCAGACAAAATGAATCTCACACCTAAGCATCTCTCACGAGTGATACGCAACTACTCAGGAAAGAGTGTACACCAGTGGATTGATGAGTATGTGGTTTTGGAGATTAAAAATCTGCTTAAATATTCAGATATGTCAATTCAGCAAATCTCGTATGAATTGAACTTTCCGAATCCCTCATTTATGGGACAATATTTCAAACGCATCACAGGTAAAACGCCTGGAGAGTATCGAAAGGAGGTGTAACACCTCTCCCCGTCTCAATACAGTAGAGCTTCAATTGAGGCTCTACTTTTTTTTGCATTATTTTTATTTTTCCCAAACATTCAGCCACCGATTTAACAAAAATTCATTTTTTTGAAAAAAAATATAGAAAATATGTGTGTAATTAAAAATTTATTTTTAACTTTGAAATCGGAAATAATATTTTTTAACCTAAAACATATCGTAATGAAAAAAGTCTACTTATTTATCAGCTTGATGCTCAGCGCATTAGCTGTAGGCTGTAACAATTCTGGCACTGAGGAACAGACTCCAACACTGCCAAACAATGACAAGAAAGTCACAGTTACAGTAAACACAACTCTCCCAGGCAATCTTACATGGGCTGCAGGCGAGAAAGTTGCAATCAACGGTCTTGAGTCAGAGGCTGTAACCGAGGATGCTGCAGGTGGCGTAACCTACCCATTCGTAGTATCAAACACTGAGGCTCCACTTATCGTGGTTTCTCCATTCGAGGTCCTCACTGGTCTTAACGAGCTCACTCTTCCTGCAAAGCAGAACTATGTGGCTGACGCTTTTGACCGCGAGGTTTATGCAATGGCAGGTATCGCTGTTGAGGCTGCTCCAGAGAGCGAGGAGACTCCTAACAAGCTTGTTGCTAATGTAGAGCTTACTCCGGTTGTTGGTCTTGTTACCCTTCCGCTGACCCTTGACTCTGCTACTGCATCAAATCCAGTACTTGTAAAGAGCATCTCTTTCACAGCTAATAGCAACGCTGCTATGAATGGTGTTTGGAATGCTGAGTCTAAGAGCGTAACTGACGAGGCTGGTGTTGTATCATACGACATCGAGCTTAAGGGTGTTCAGAATACCGCTACTACCGTTTTGGATTGCGGTGAGGGCGTTGAGATTAACGCTTCTGCTCCTACATACTTCAGCCTTGTAGTTCCTGCAGGTCTTTACACTGGTGGCTTTGAGGTTGTTATTACCGACACTGAGGATCACAACTTCGTTCTTGCACTTACAGAGGATATCGCTGTTGAGCGCGGTGCTGACGTTGAGCTCACTCCATCTATCTTTACCGTTGTTGAGAAGGCTCCTGCTACTCTTACCGTTAAGATTGGCGAGGCTGGTATCAACTGGGTTGAGGGTGACGCTGTAGTTTGTAACAACACCCTCTCTACAAACACTGTTTCTGCTACTGAGGCTGGCACACAGACTGCACAGTTCAGCTTTGACGCTGTAGCTTATCCTTACTCTGTATTCTACCCTGCTGAGTACTATACCACTAGCGGTACTGTTCGTTTCCACGAGGAGCAGACAATCGTTAAGAACGACGTTGACCACAACCTTATGGTTATGGCTGGTTACTCTTCTACAAATGAGGTAACTCTTAACAACCTCTGCGGTGTTATCTCAATCCCTGTAACTAACAAGTATGAGGGTGAGACTATCATCATTGAGAAGATTGAGGTTGCATCTGCACAGGGTGATCCACTCGCAGGTAAATACCATATTAATTATAGAACAGGTGCTCTTACCTCTGTTGCTGGTAAGTCTGCTCTCGTTCTTAAGCCTGTTGAGGGTGAGTTCACAATTGCTCCAGAGGAGACTGCTACTGTAAATATCGTAGTTCCTAAGGGTAACATCCGCAATGGTCTTTCACTCAACATCTACTCAAGCGTAGGTCTTCTTGAGAACCACAAGATCTTCCCTACAGGTCTTACTGTTCGTGGTGGCGAGACTGCTACTGCAGACCTTTACGAGTACAAGGAGGTTAAGATTGAGAAGATCGTAACTGCTGAGGAGCTTGTTGACTTCGCTAAGTGCGTAAACATGGGTCGCTACAAGAAGTATGTAAACGAGGAGGGTAAGGTTGTCCTCGGTGGTGATATTGATATGTCAACAATCGCAGAGTGGGTACCTATCACTGGCCGCATTGACGAGACTACAGGTATCGCAATGGGCTTCGACGGTAAATTCGACGGTTGTGGCTTCTCTATCAAGAACTGGACAACTACTCAGCCACTTTTCGGCTACGTTGCATCTACAGGTTCAGTTTCTAACTTTACAATCGACCAGTCTTGCGGTCTTGTAATCCCTACTGAGCACCCTTACACTATCGACGGTAAGGCTGGCTCTAACATGTGCTTCGGTTTCGCTGTTGCAACAAACTTCGGTACTGTTGAGAACATTATCAATAACGCTGAGGTTACTTGCGTTAACCCTGACGACATTTTGGCTCAGTCTCGTGCAGCTATCGTTGGTTACAACGCTATCGGCGGTTATGTTAAGGGTTGTATCAACAACGCTCCTGTAACATTCGACTTGGGCAACCACTCAGCTCAGACCGGCTACCTCGGTACAGTTATCGGCCGTGCTGCTTCATCTGCTGACGCAGCTCTTCTTGAGCTCCCTGCAGGTCTTTACAACTGTGAGAACCACGGTAAGCTTACTGTTAACATCCTCGATGAGAAGACTACTAAGAACTTCTATATCGGTGGTGTATCTGGTTCTGCAAACTCTTATACAGTAACTATTAACTGTAAGAACACTGCTGACATCACTTGGAACTGTCCTTACTCTGGTGCAGCTGTTGTAATGGGTGGTGTAGTATCTTACTCTGCTGGTAAGATTGATAATTGCCACAACGAGGGTAACATTCTGTTCAACAACACTGGTAACATTAAGGGTACTTGTATCGGTGGTATCGTTTGCTACCAGAATGGTTCTATCACTAACTGTACTAACAAGGGTAACATCACTGCTTACGGTAAGAAGTTCGAGGGTCGTAACACCATCGGTAGCATCGACGCTGGTACAAACTCTACTTCATCTCCAGCTCCTAACTTCGCTGGTATCGTAGCTTTGGGTTACAACTCTTCAGGTTCTCCATTCGCTATCGACAACTGCCAGAACTATGGTAATATCTCATACTACTGGACAGAGATGGATGGTTCAGGTACCTCAGGTCGTACACAGCTCGCAGGTGTTATCTGTGCTCCATGTGGTAATGTAACAAACTGCCAGAACTATGGTGACATCGTATTTGAGTCAAGCTATCTTACAACAGTTCCAAACTGCTACACATATGTTGGTGGTGTCGTAGCTTCTGACTACTATGCTAAGGGCCAGAGTAAGTCTTCAGTTTACAACTGTACTAACGAGGGTAACATTACCATGAAGGTTGTTGCTGGTTCTACCAACGCTGCTGGTGGTATCATCGGTTGGCCAGGTGCTGAGTCTGCTTGTACAAACGTTACTCAGGGTTGTGTTAACAAGGGTGACATCGTACTGGAAGGCGAGGCTCGCGTACGTCTTGGTGGTATCCAGGGTGGTTCAGGTGCTATCGTTGACTGTGTAAACGAGGGTGATATTACTGTAAACTCAACTGCTAATAATACAGTAGTCGGTGGTCTTGCAGGTTTCCACTCAGGTGCATTCAAGCTCCAGAACTCAGTTAACACTGGTAACGTAGTATGTAATGTTCCACTTTCAGCAGGTGGTGTTGGTGGTATGACTGGTAACATCGGTAACGCTGCTCACGGTGAGGGTGTTATTGCAAACAACACTATCAACTGTATCGTTAAGGCTGCTGAGGGTACTTGCGGTGTAGGTATGGTTTGCGGTCACTTCAATGGTAAGACCAAGACTATCTACTTCGGTTCTGCAGATCAGCCACTTAAGATTGGTGGTTCACTCCAGATTGGTGATACTACAACTGCTGTTACCGCAGCAAATGTAATGGACCCTGCAGTTCTTGGCGCTCCAAACTGCACTTACTTTGATGCAGCTTGGCACATCTACAACTGTGTTCTTGCTCAGTAATTAAACTAAACTCTATATCAGAGGGTGGCAATTATTTGCCACCCTCTTTTTTATCATAGTAGTCCGAAATATAGACCGTAAATATCGGAAAGAACATCATTCCTACGACGGGCAACAGCACACAGACGACTTTGCCTACAGTCGTTACAGGGAAAATCTCTGCACCCACTGTCGTCACATTCATCCATGCCCACCACAGAGCATCGCCAAAAGTTTTCAAGTGGCTATTAATGCCCATTTCCGCGTCATAGAAGAGCAGTGCCGAGATATATGTAAACATGGTCACCGTAAGCACATAAGCTGCCATAAGGCGCCTCTTTTTACCCTTTACGAGCCACTCAAGTATTACCACTGTCGCCATAATAGAGATCAGCACTGGCGCAAAGGCAAGTAGGCGCACGCTGCTATGCTCCACATTTGCTCCGCTCCACTCAAGTATATCCATATAAGGTATAGACGCCATGGCAAAAACCAAATCACGCAACCAATGCCTCTGCCTATACTGAGCAATCATCAACCTAAATACCGCCGTCATAAAGAAAATTGAGCAAACAACGAGCTGCAAAGCCCTATACCAATCTGAAAAACCGCTCTTTACTCCACCCGTAACCTCAAACGATACCCCTACAAGCAATACAACACTCGCAGCTAAAGAGATAGTGTTAAATATGTTGGCAATAGCGTACAGAGTTGATTTTGAACTACCCATATGAGAAAATGTTAGAAAACATGATTTTTTTCTGCAAAAACTTTGCAAAACAAAATTATTTACCTATCTTTGCACTCGCAAATAAGCAATGGCGGGATAGCTCAGCTGGTTAGAGCGCATGATTCATAATCATGAGGTCGAGAGTTCAAGTCTCTCTCCCGCTACAAAAAAGGAGTGAAAATTCACTCCTTTTTTTTGTAGCGGGGAGAGACTGCGTGTTACCTATCCCCCAAACCCCCTTTCTG
>CAJGDC010000045.1 GCA_904502005.1 uncultured Alistipes sp. | reverse complement strand
TCTACGAGGACGCTATTAACGAATGTAATAAATAAACACAAAAGATATGAAAACAGTTTGCTTGTATTTTCAGGTACATCAGCCTTGGCGACTTAAGACCTATCGCTTCTTTAACATCGGCAAGGACCACAACTATCTGGACGATTTGACAAATCGTGCCATTATGCAGAAGATTGCTCGTGAGTGCTATCTTCCAATGAACTCACTGCTCCTTAAGCTTATCAAGGAGAATAAGGGTGCTTTCCGTGTATCTTTCTCTCTTACCGGTACTGTTGTAGAGCAGTTTAAGCTCTATGCTCCAGAGGTGCTTGACTCATTCCGCGAGCTTGTTAAGACCGGCTGCGTTGAGCTTCTGTGCGAGACATATTCACACTCACTTGCAGCACTGTCAAGCAAGGAGGACTTTACTGAGCAGGTAAAGGCTCACATGGCAATGCTTAAGAAGGAGTTTGGTGTTAAGCCAAAGGCATTCCGCAATACTGAGCTTATCTACTCAGACGAGATTGGCGCAATGGTTGGTGAGCTTGGCTTCAAGACTATCCTTGCTGAGGGTGCAAAGCACGTTCTTGGTTGGAAGTCTCCAGACTATGTCTACGCAAGTGCTGGCGACCAGAGCCTTCGCGTACTGCTCCGTAACTACAAACTCTCTGACGATATTGCATTCCGCTTCTCAAATCAGGGCTGGGATGAGTATCCACTCACAGCAGACAAGTACGCTCAGTGGGTTAGCGAGGCTGAGGGTGAGGTTGTAAACCTCTTTATGGATTATGAGACCTTCGGTGAGCACCAGAAGTCTACAACAGGTATCTTTGACTTTATGAAGGCACTGCCAAAGGCTCTGCTTAATCAGGGTATTAAGTTCTCAACTGTCTCTGAGACAGCTGCCGAGTATCAGCCAGTAGCTGTTATCCACTGCCCTCACGTTATGTCTTGGGCTGACGAGGAGCGCGACATTACCGCTTGGCTTGGTAATGACCTTCAGAATGAGGCATTTGCAAAGATTTATGAGCTTAAGGATAAGGTTCGTAGCCTTAAGAGCGAGGACTTTAACTATGTTTGGAACTTCATGCAGACCTCAGACCACTTCTACTATATGGCAACTAAGTGGCTATCTGATGGCGATGTTCACTCATATTTCAACCCTTACGGCTCATCTTACGAGGCATTTATCAACTATATGAATGTCCTCTCAGACTTCCAGATTGAGGTTGAGAAGGCGCTTGAGGCAAAGAAATCTCGTAAGAAGAGCAAATAAGAGAGATAAGTAGAATTAACAACTTCTAACAAACCTATCTAACAACTCAACCCCGAAAGCGACTGTTTTTGGGGTTGTTTTTCTATAAGAGTATGAAGAGATTCTTATCCATTACAACCCTTTCGCTGGTAGCTCTTACTGCAGCGGCACAGTTCTATACAACCCAAGAACGCGCGGGTGCAATACGCTTCTTTAATCGTCCAGCAGAGCGTCGAGAGATTATTCTGCCGACCATTGACGGTTATACGCTTTACAAGGCGGATTTTCATATGCATACAATCTACTCTGATGGCGATGTAACTCCTCGTCAGCGTGTTCGTGAGGCGTGGCATGATGGGTTAGATATTATTGCTATTACCGACCACCTGGAGATTCGCACATACGAGAAGTTTATGCTCAAGGCGCTTGCTCCGTATAGTCAGGGTGGCGAGCCGTTCAAGTATGAGCATGCCGGTATTGCAAACAAGAAGAACAAGGAGTATCCTGTTATGGCAGATCTGAATGCCGGCTATGACGAGGCGGTCTATTATGCTGAGCGAGAGAAGCTGCCGATTATGATTGTGCGCGGAACGGAGATTTGGAGAGATACCAAGAATATTGGCGAGTTTAATGCTCTGTTTCTCGAGGATATAAATGCTATTTGCCACAAAGACCTCTTTGAGTCGTTCCGTAGAGTCAAAGAGCAGGGTGGCCTTATTATGCACAACCATCCTGGTTATACCCGCACAACGAGTGAGATTGCCGAGGGTGAGCAGGCGCGCGCATACAGTGAGGGGTGGATTGATGGCGTGGAGGCTGTCAATAGCACAACTCTCTACACTGGAATTATCAGCCGATGCATTGACCGAGGGTTATTTATGACAGCAAATACAGATGCGCATAAGCCCACTTCGCACGATTGGCCGGCAGGTGGCGAGTTCTTCCGTACAATGACCTTTATCATGGCAAAGAGCTGCACAGAGAGGGATATTAAGGAGGCGCTCAAGGCTGGTCGTACAATAGGTTATACGGCGGGCAACCTTTTTGGAGAGGAGAAGCATCTCTCTGCATTTATCAACGAGGCAGTAACCTGTCGCGTGGTTAGTAAGAATAAAAAGACGGGTGAGATAGTCTATAGTCTAACTAATTGTTGCTCAGTACCTTTTACTCTCTGTCGTGGTGCATCAATACATCGTCTTAAGCCATTCACAACGCTCAACTTTACTTTGAAAAATGGTGCAGAGCCAAAGTTCAAGGTGGACAATATGTGGCACCGAGATGAGCAGCATCCAACCATAATTATTGCTGTAGATGAAAAAAAGTAAGTTAAGCAGAACAACGTAACGAAAAAAAGCATACCTTTGTAGTGTAGAAGGTGTCTTTATGCAGTGATGCATCAAGATGAAAAGGAAATTCGGTGAGAATCCGAAACAGTACCTGCTGCTGTAAGTTCTTATCCATTAAGGATATATGTTCGGGCAAAAGGCCATTGGGAAACTGAGAAGGCGCACGAACGGAACAAGTCAGAAGACCTGCCTCTACTAAATATGATTTTTCAACCTGCAGGATAACGGGTCAAAATCAAAACTCATCCGAGGCTGAGGTTGGTGCACAAATCAAGGACAAAGAGAGGTTTTGAAACAGACGCTGTAATCCTAAGGGTTACAGCGTTCTTTTTTATTAAACTTCTAACAGGTTATTAGAATGAAAAAATTTTTATTTGTGGCACTACTACCTATGTTATTAGTAGTAGGGTGTAGTTATGACGACTCTCAACTTTGGGAGGCAATGGATGAGGTAAAAGAGCAGACCGAGCAGAATAAGCAGGATATTGCTACGCTCTCGGCGCTTGTTGAGGCTCTTAACAAGGGTAAGGTAATCGTCTCGACAGAGCAGACTGCAGAGGGCGTGGTCCTTACATTTAGCGACGGCAGCAAAGTTACTATTAAGAATGGAGCAAACGGCAAAGATGGCAAAGATGGTGTCAATGGTGCTGACGGCAAAGACGGAGCTGATGGCAAGGATGGTGTAGATGGCACTAACGGCAAAGACGGAGCTGACGGCAAGGATGGTGTAGATGGAACAGATGGCGATTCGTTCTTTATCTCGGTGGTTGAGGATGAAACAACAGTTACTATAACCCTTGCGGATGGTCGTGTGATAGTTCTGCAGAAGGCTGTTGAGGGTGAGGATGATGAGCCGGAGGTAACTTATGAACTTCGCACGCTCAGCTTTGAGGATAATGATGCCCGCTTTAGCCCTTACGCATTAGACTATTGTGGTGTGCAGATTAATAGTTGGAGTGACCTTATTGACCCGATGCAGTATGGAGGTGATATGCTCTACAGTATGGCAGGTGGCACATACTTCTGGTATGACGAGGGTAATACAGAGCTTGCCCATAGTTGCACAATCCCATATTGGACTGGTGGTCAGGCGTTATCAAACTACGCTATTGCCGACTATATGACTCTACCAGGGGGATACTATGGTTGGTATGAGCTTCAGCTTGCAACACCAATGGGTGGAAATAGTGGTTCGGCAAACTTCTGCGTGCATAACGGTTATGTAGATAACTATAATGCAGGCATATATGATGCGCAGATGCAGGGCTTTGAGTTTGCAGATGGAGTAGAGAGGGTTGTAGACCACATGTATGTGACAAATACCTGCTATGTGCTCAACTCGCTCACTGTTGGCGACGGCTTTGCACCACCAGCGATTGATAGTTCGCTATTAAAGATTGTTGCGTACGGATACAACAGCGCAGATGAACTAGTAGGCTCAACAGAGTTTGTTCTCTGCGAGGGCACAACTCCAGTAACTGAGTGGGTCAAGTGGGACCTTACATCGCTTGGTAAGGTGGCAAAGGTAGTCTTTAACTTTGCGCCGAGTGAGGACCTTGTAGGGGCATACGGAATGAACACACCTGCTTACTTCGCATATGACGATGTGGCAGTTAGATTTGATAAATAATAATGGTTAAACGAATTTTTGTAATACTTACTTTGGCACTTATCGCGCTATCCTGCAATAGGGATGGCGTGATAGTGGCCGAGGGTGGAGTGCCAGAGATTACTCTTGACAGCACAACGGGCATCTATACAGTAAGGGTGGGCGAGGAGCTGACTATTGCGCCTACATACAAAAATGTAGATGACAGTACAGCCTATAGTTGGGCTATTGATGGGGTGGTGGTCTCAGTGGCTGATAGTTACACCTTTACTCCGCAGGCGGCGGGAGAGATATTCATCTCGCTTGAGGTGGCAAATTTTTATGGTGTAACCTCTGAAGAGATTCGCGTAGATGTCACCCAACTACAAATTCCAACCGTCACAATTGCCGCATCAGAGCAGATGAGCCTTGCCGTAGGCTCAACATACCACTTCCGTGCCTCTGTTAAGCACTCTGACCTTCCAACAACGGTTGTCTGGCTACTCAATGGTGAGCAGGTGAGCGAGGGATACGGGTATCTTTTTGAGGCGAAGAATACAGGCAACTACGCTCTTACTGTAACTGCTACAAATAGCGATGGCGAGCATAGCGATAGTGTTGAGATTGAGGTGCTTGCAGCAGAGGATATGCCGTTTGTGTGGCAGTTTGGGAGCGAGATGTTGCACACAGTTGTTGGACGTGAGGTTGTTATCGCACCAACGGCAGTTAGTGAGGGCATAGATGTGACCTACTACTGGAGCTCAAGCAATCAGCCTGAGGATGCGTCACGCCAAAGTTACTACGCCTACACACCTCGTAGCACTGGTCGTCATACCATTACTGCTACGGCATCTGTGCTTCGTGGCAACGAGCCTATGGTGGTGAGTAAAATTTTTACCCTTGATGTCTATGTAGAGGGTAAGTTCTACAGAGAAGCCACAGCGGCGAGCGCAGCAGAGTGTAACCGCGTCTACGACTACACTCCTGCTCCTGGGCAGTTTATTGGCGATAAGTACACCGCCGCGACCCCTACAGAGGCGTGCTCTGTGGCTTTGCAGCGCATGCAGAAGGGTCAGTACATCAGCCTTGGAGGCTTTGGCGGCTATATTGTCGTGGGCTTTGACCATAGTATTACTAACGGCGAGGGATATGACTTTGCAGTCGGTGGAAACTCATTTAATAGCTCCTCGGAGCCGGGTATTGTCTGGGTTATGCAGGACGAGAATGGTGATGGCAAGCCCAATGATACTTGGTACGAGCTTGCTGGTAGCGAGACGGGAAAGAGTACGACCATACGCAACTACGCTGTGACATACTACCGCCCAAGTGGTGCGGGTATGAGTGTGCAGTGGGTAGATAATATGGGTGGCAGTGGCGAGATTGCCTACCTGCCGACATACCACAAGCAGGATTACTACTACCCGGAGTGGATTGCTGCCGAGAGCTACACCCTCAGCGGAACACGCCTTGAGGCGCGAAACTATGACAAGTATGGCAATGGCGCAATGTGGATTCAGCCGCCATACGACTGGGGTTATGCCGACAACTACTCCTCTATTGACCGCCTTGCAGAGGGCGAGGGCTCGGAGAATACGGCAATGCCAAATGGCTTTGACATTTCAAAGGCGATAGACCACCGGGGAGAGAGTATTGAGCTCGGCTTTGTGGACTTTGTGAAGGTGCAGACCGCCTGCAACACAAGTAGTGGCTGGCTTGGTGAAAATTCGACCGAGGTATTCGGTATTTACGACATCAAATAGCAGAAAACAATATGAACAGTACCCGACAGATAATCTCTATGGTTGTTGCCATAATGCTCACTGTAGCCTTTACAAGCTGCATGAAGTGGGAGTATGGAACTATGGAGGAGTTTAGGGTGTCAGAGTCGGGGCTGTTCATCTGTAACGAGGGAAACTTTCAGTATGGTAATGCCTCTTTGACATACTACGACCCTGAGACGGGAGATGTGCAGAATGAGGTCTTCTATCGTGCCAATGCAATGAAGCTTGGTGATGTGGCGCAGAGTATGGTTATCCGTGACGGTGTGGGGTGGATTGTGGTCAATAACTCACATGTGGTTTTTGCCATAGACATCTCTACCTTCCGAGAGGTGGGGCGCATTACAAACCTCTCTTCACCGCGATATATCCACTTTGTCTCTGATACAAAGGCGTATGTAACGCAGATTTGGGATAACCGAATTTTTATTGTCAATCCAAAAACTTTTGAGATTACCGGACACATTGTCTGCCCTAATATGACCATGGAGGCTGGCTCTACGGAGCAGATGGTGCAGTATGGAGATTATCTGTTTGTAAACTGCTGGTCTTACCAGAATCGCATACTGAAGATTGACACTCGCTCAGATAGTATAGTGGCGGAACTGACCGTGGGCATACAGCCTACATCCCTTGCCCTTGACTGCAACGGCAAGCTGTGGACAGTTACCGATGGCGGTTTTGCAGGCTCGCCTTATGGATATGAGGCACCTGCGCTATATCGTATAGATGCAGAGAGTTTTACCGTTGAGAAGCACTTCTCCTTTAAGCTCGGTAATGACCCATCAGAACTTCAGATAAGTAGTGACGGACGGACCCTTTACTGGATTAATGACGACATTTGGGCGATGGATGTCACGGCTGAAAGAGTGCCTGTGCGCCCAGTGATTGAGTCGCGCGGAACGAAGTACTATGGACTTACGGTAAGCCCGACAAATGGCGATATTTATGTTGCCGATGCTATTGACTATCAGCAGCAGGGGGCTGTCTACCGCTATACGGCAGAGGGGGAGCTTGTTGATGAGTTTTATGTAGGTATTATCCCAGGTGCATTTTGTTGGAAATGAGACGATTAATCACCATACTACTACTCTTTGTCACAGCAGCGGTTGTGGCTCAGGAGCGTACTGTGGCTATACGAGAGATTACCGTCTTGGGTCACCGCCCGATGAAGGAGATAGGTGTGCAGCAGACAAAACTCGACTCAATAACCCTTAAGGAGAATGTAGCTCTGTCGCTTGCCGATGTGCTGAGCTTCAACAGCTCTATCTTTGTCAAAAATTATGGTCGTGCGACCCTCTCAACGGTGAGTTTTCGCGGAACTTCCCCATCGCACACACAGGTGTCGTGGAATGGCATGAAGATTAACAATCCGATGATGGGAATGACCGACTTCTCGATGATTCCCTCATACTTTATAGACGATGCCTCGCTACTTGCAGGCACATCATCTGTGGGCGAGACGGGCGGAGGACTTGGCGGAGCGGTGAAGCTCTCTACCAGCCCAACGACAAAGCGAGGATTTGGGGTGCAGTATATTCAGGGTATCGGTTCGTTTAAGACCTTTGACGAATTTCTTAGGCTTACATACGGCTCGGAGCGTTGGCAGGCATCTACGCGAGTGGTATATATGAGTTCGAAGAATGATTACAAGTATCGTAACCACGACAAAAAGGAGAACATCTATGACGACCAGATGAATATCATCGGTCAGTACTACCCCGTAGAGCGTAACCGTAGCGGAGAGTATCGCGATTTGCATCTTCTGCAGGAGGTATATTACAACAACGGCAAGGGTGATAGATTCTCGCTCAATGCGTGGTATATATCTTCAAATCGTGAGTTGGCGATGCTCACCACAGACTATGGCGAGGCTACAGAGTTTGACAACCGACAGCGCGAGCAGACCCTCAGAGCCGTTGTCGGCTATGACCACCTGCGCAGTAGTTGGAGAGTAGGCGCAAAGGCGGGCTATATATACTCGTGGATGGCATATGATTACAAGCGCGACCCAGGCAATGGAGTAATGACTGCCATGACACGCTCGCGTAGCAATATAAATACTGTTTATGTTCAGGCGGATGGTGAATATCATGCAGGTGAGAAGTGGCTCTTTACGGCAAATGTGGGGGCGCATCAGCACTTTGTCGTAAGTCGTGACAAGAACATCATCCTTCAGCAGGGTGGTACGGGCATTGTGGGGTATGACAAAGCACGCATTGAGCTTTCGGGTGTTGTAAGTGCTAAATATCGGCCTGTAGAGCGATTTGGAGTGGCGCTGACGCTGCGTGAGGAGATGTTTGGAGATGAATTTACACCGCTAATACCTGCACTGTTTCTTGATGGTGTGTTATCAAAGCGCGGAAATATTATCCTCAAGGCATCGGTGTCAAGAAACTATCGTTTTCCGACGCTTAATGATAGATATTTCTTGCCAGGTGGAAATCCAGACCTGCGACCAGAAAGGGGTTTTACATACGATGCCGAGCTGAGTTTTAAGGTTGGTAAAGCTGAGCGATACACACTCTCAGGCTCTGTGGCGTGGTTTGACAGCTATATTGATGATTGGATTCAGTGGTTGCCAACAACAAAGGGATTCTTCTCGCCACGAAATGTAAAGCGAGTGCATAGCTATGGAGTCAATATTAAGGGTGCTCTTGATGTTATGTTGGCGAAGGATTGGCGACTTGCTCTTGACGGCACATTTGGCTGGTGTCCATCGGTAAATGTGGGCGAAAAGCTATCTGCTGCCGACCAATCTGTTGGCAAGCAACTACCTTATGTGCCACTGCTGACCTCAAATGTAGTGGGTAGGTTGAGCTACCGCAGTTGGTCGCTGATATATAAGTGGTGCTACTACAGCACCCGATATACTATGTCGAGCAACGATATTACCCTCTCAGGAACTCTGCCTCCATACTTTATGAATAACCTCTCTCTTGAGAAGAGCCTTTCGTTCAAGTGGGCAGACCTGTCGCTTAAGGGCACAATCAACAACCTCTTCAATGAGGAGTACCTCTCTGTCCTTGCTCGCCCTATGCCGGGTATCAATTTTGAGATATTTCTCTCTATTACGCCAAAGTGGTAGCAGGGATACTTGGATAGTGCAAAATCTGTAAAATGAGAGGTGTGAAGCGCCTTGAGGCTGGAGAATAGGGCATTGTTGGGGTAAATTTTGTAAAATTTTCTGTGGGATGTGCTTTTTGCCGCACTTTTTTCGTATCTTCGCATAGATAAACCTATAAAACCTAACCGTATGCTTACTTTTATTATCTGTTTAGTATTGCTTGTGGTGGCATATTTTACCTATGGTCGCTACCTTGAGCGTGTGTGTAAGATTGATAAAAATGCCACTGTGCCGAGTGCTACACTATATGATGGTGTGGACTATGTGCCTATGCCGCGTTGGCGTACTTTCTTGATTCAGCTGCTGAATATTGCAGGTACCGGACCAATTTTTGGTGCTATCCTCGGTGCTTGTTATGGACCTGTGGCTTTTCTTTGGATTACCATTGGTGGTATATTTATGGGTGCGATGCACGACTATTTGTCGGGCGTGATACTTGTGCGCAACGATGGTCTTAGTATTACTGAGATTGTCGCTCGCTATCTTGGTAAGGGCGCAGGTGCCTTTATGCGTCTGTTCTCAATAATTCTGTTGCTTCTGGTGGGTGTTGTCTTTATCGTAAGTCCAGCAGATATTCTTGCAACTAAGTTTGAGGGTATAACCAGAGGCTGGTGGTTGGCAATAATTATTGCATACTACTTTATTGCAACGTTGCTGCCTGTAGATAAGCTTATCGGTAAAATCTATCCCCTCTTTGGTGCGGCGCTGATTGCTATGGCGCTCGGATTGCTGGGTGTACTGCTATTTGGTGACTACACAATTCCGTCGATGACCCTTGAGAATCTGCATGTTAATGCCGAGAAGTTACCACTTGTGCCGACGCTATTCATCACTATTGCTTGCGGTGCTATTTCGGGCTTCCATGCTACACAATCACCACTTATGGCGCGATGTGTGAACAATGAGCGTGAGTGTCGCTTTGTATTCTATGGTGCAATGATTTCAGAGTCTGTGATTGCTCTTATTTGGGCAGCAATTGCTATGGCATTCTTCTATGAGGATGGAGGCGTGGCTAAGGTTCTTGCAGAGCATGGAAATAGCGCTGCATGGGCGGTAAACACTATTGCCGACTCTACACTTGGCATTGTGGGTAGTATTCTGGCAATCCTTGGCGTTGTGGCTGCACCGATAACATCTGGTGATACGGCTTTCCGTAGCGCACGACTAATTATTGCCGATATGTTGCACATTGAGCAGCGCACACACTGGAAGCGATTGGTTATCTGTGCTCCACTATTTGCGGCAGGTATTGCCCTGACATTTATCAACTTTGATGTTGTATGGCGCTACTTTGCTTGGACAAATCAGGCGTTGGCAACGGTTGTGCTGTGGTGTATTGTGGTCTATCTGTTCCGTCATAAGTGCAACTACTATGTGGCACTGCTTCCGGCAATATTTATGACCTATATCTGTTCATCGTTTGTCTTTGTATCTAATCAGTTTGTAGGTCTTGGCGCAACACCAATGGCATATCTCCTTGGCGGAGTGCTTGCCCTTGCGATAGTAGCTATAATGTGCTACAAGCTACATCTTGATAAGAAGCAGGGTCTTATCTCTGCTCTAAAATAGTAGAGAGATGGTTAGCAATATACTCTTTATTCTACTGCTCTTTGTCGGCTCGGTGCTATTGCAGGTGCTTCAGAAGCCAATCTTTCTGCTCTGGTATGCAGAGCTTGCCGCTGAGGCAGAGGCGTCGGAGTTGTGGGGTGTGATTGCTCATGGCATAAGCCTTGATGCAACAATGGCGGGGTATATTTGCGCAATACCGATACTTCTTACGCTGCTATGCCTCTGGCTGCCAAGTGTTTGGTGGCAGAGGCTGCAGCGTTTTTGGTGCTATGCTGCGGCGGTGATTGTAGCGGTTACATTCTCGGTAAATTTGGGACTTTATGAGTATTGGGCTTTCCCTCTTGATGGCTCAATTTTTCAGTATCTTGCAACACCAAAGGAGGCGATGGCAAGCGTTACGGTGGGGATGTTTATCGTTCAGAGCCTTGTTGCGGTGGTCTATTGCGCGGTGCTGATTCTCTTTTATCGCGCAGTGCTAAAGATTTTTAAGATTGATGTTGTGGCTACTTGGGGTAAGAAATTACTCTACTCATTGGTGTTGTTACTTATTGCCGGTGTGGATTTTCTTGCTATTCGCGGAGGTGTGACGACTGCTGTGGCAAATGTCTCGAAGGTATATTTTAGCGACAAGATTATACTTAACCATGCTGCTGTCAATCCGACATTTTCGCTTATATCCTCAATTTCTGACGGTGAGGTGCTTGATAGGTATGACTATTACCCTGAGGAGCAGTGTGAAAAGCAACTTGCGACAATTATGGAGTGTGAAGGCGAGCCGAGTGCAGAGCGTGTGCTCAGCTCTGAGCGTCCGAATATAGTGCTTATACTTGCCGAGAGCTTTGGTCGCTCGACTACAGATGAGGTGGTCGGTGGGGTTGCTGTTGCGCCCAATTTACACCGTCTTAAGGGTGAGGGTCTCTGGTTTGAGAATATGATAGCCTCGTCGTTCCGTACAGATAGAGGTGTGTTGGCTACACTTAGTGGATTCTGTGCTCAGCCGACAATGTCTATAATGAAGGATCCACAGAAGGCGTCACATCTGCCATCTATTGCCTCTTCACTACGCAATGTGGGGTATAGCACAAGTTATGTTCATGGTGGAGATTTGAACTTTACTAATATGTCTGGCTATCTCTATGCTACTGGTTTTGATAAGTTGGTGGCATACAAGGATTTACAGTTTGATGCGCCCACATCTAAATGGGGGTATGCAGACGATGTGTTAGCGGACTATTTTGTTGAGCATGTAGATAATTTGGGCGGACAAGGTGCGCCATACTTTACGGTTTGGCAGACCCTATCTAGCCATGAGCCATTTGATGTGCCAACATCGGTCTTTGAGGACAAGATGCTTAACTCTATGCACTTTGCTGATAGTTGTATAGCAAAGGTTGTGGAGCGTCTACGTCAGAGTGAACAGTGGGAGAATACACTTGTGATAATTATTGCCGACCATGCCTATCTATATCCGTATGGGGTAAGTGCGAGCGCTGTTGAGCGTCATCGTATTCCAATGTTGTGGCTTGGTGGCGCTGTTCGTGAGGCAAAACAGATTGACAACTACTGCTCGCAGAGCGATCTGGCAGCTACGTTGCTCGGTCAGTTGGGTATTGCCCACGATGATTTTGCGCTGAGTAGAGATATTTTTGCGGTTAATAGCAAACAATTTGGATATTATACATTTAACAATGGCTTTGGCGTTGTAGATACCACGGGCTCAACTATTTATGACTGCACCACCGAGAGTGTTATCCTTGGAGAGTGTGAGTCGCGAGAGCAAATAGGTAAGACAATGTTGCAGAGCACATATAAGATTATCAAGCAGTTATGAAACAATTTTTAGAGTTGCAACCTACAGTAAATCAGACGTTTAGATTGATGGGCTATGGCAGTCGTGGAAATCTTGCGGCTCGTCTGGAGCAATCGTATCAGGCGGAGCAAAATGACGACTACCCTGCGGCGTGCATGATGCGCTATGAGGCCTTTGAGGATATTCTTGCTACGCTACCTGATGATGAGCAGAGCGTTGTGACTCTTGACCGCACGCACCCAAATACACTTGCGGCTATGGAGATAATTCTCGCCTCGGCTGTGGATAGCTATCTTGCTGGTGAGGGAGAGGTGGCGGCTGCGCAGTTGGAGCTTCTGCTTGATTGCGACGACGAGGACCCTCTGGAGGCTACGCCTATACTTGCTCTCTGCTATGCTATGATTGGCGAGTGGGAGTGCCTTGAGGATATAGAGACCGACCTTGGCGATAAGACAGCCCTCGCACCACTGCTCCGCGCCCTGAGAGAGCATGTAGAGAGTGGCAAAATTGAGAGCTCAACAGTAGCTGCGCTTGCTCGTTATAAGGAGTTTGCAGCCGAACTAAAACTTGCTGACCATCCAACAGATGAGTCGTATGCTAGCGATATAAACTCGGACCACCCATCTCGTGCAGCTCTTGCGCGTGAACTATACTTGCGCTGCGAGACGACGCTCAATACCTACCCGGATTTTCTGCCTGCATTAGCTTCAATGCTGAAAAAGTAGCATATATAACAATATATATGCTAACAAAATTTTCCCAAGAATAACTAAGATTTTAGTTGGAAAACTAAATATTTAGTTATACCTTTGTTGTCGGAAAATGATAAAATGCTATGAATACAAAGAGACAAGAGCTAACGCGCGCCGAGCTTGAGATTATGCAGATACTCTGGCAGATAGAGAAGGGGTTTGTGAACGACATCCTTGAGGCTATGCCAACGCCTAAGCCGGCATATAATACCGTATCAACCATTGTGCGCATACTTGAGAAGAAGGGTTTTGTGGCACATCGTGCCTATGGCAAGAGCCACGAGTACTATCCAGTTGTCAATCGCAAAGAGTACACAAGCGCCTTTATGACGGGTGTGCTGAATAGCTTTTTTGGCGGTTCGGTGGGTAATATGGTCAGTTTCCTTTCGCACGACAAGGGGATAACCGTGAGCGAGGCAGACGAGATTATAAGGATGTTGCAAAACAAGGAGTAGTATGTATGCACTTGAAGTAACTATTTGCAGTGGGCTCTTCTATCTTCTCTATCGGTTATTGTTAGAGGGCAGGGTAGCGCACGGAGTTGCAAGGCTCTATCTTGTGCTGTCTGTATTGTTGTCGGCTATAATTCCGATGCTTGAGCTGCCGATACTGCCAGCAGAGCAGATGACAACATTGCTTGGCAAGCCGATAGTGATGGCAGAGGTGGCTGCTGAAGCGGCGACAGATGTTGTGGCAGAGCGCACGTTTGATTGGTATCTTGTACTGCAGATAATATATGTTGTGGTTCTGTTGCTCTCTATTTTCAGAGTTGTGCTGAGCGTAGCAAGGATATATAAGTTGCGCAGAGAGTGCGTGCTGAGTCGCTATCGTGGTACTTGCTTGGCTCAGAGCCAAAGCGTTACAGAGCCATTTAGTTTCCTTAGAACAATATTTGTTCATGTAGGCGAGAGGCGGGAGCAGGTGCTGCTGCACGAGTATAGCCATATATTGCACAACCACACCTTTGAGCGACTACTCTTTGAGCTTGTGCGGGCGGTGTTGTGGTTTAACCCTTTTGTACATCTGATAGCCAACTCTATTTCGCAGGTGCATGAATGGCAGGCCGACAGAGATGTTATTAGTGCAGGGTATGATATTCATGAGTACAGACAAATCATTTTCCACCAACTCTTTGGGTATAGTCCGGATATTACCTGCGGGTTGAATAAAAGTTTAACCAAAAAACGATTTATTATGATGACTAAATTTAAGAGAGGTCGCTACCAGTGGTTGCGCCTGACAGCAGTAATTCCAGTTGTGGTAGTGATTGTTCTTGCCTTTGGTGCAGTGGCTGCAAAGGCAGAGATTCCAGAGCCAAAGAATGTTGTTGAGATACGCAAAGGCGGAGAGCAGATTCTGCTCAACAGCAAAGCTGTGACTCTCAATGAGTTGCCTGTACTTATAGAGCAGACAGACGACAGAGTGGTTACAATCGACGCCGACAATGATGTTCCGATGGGCAAGGTTGTGGATGTAAAAGAGTCGCTCCGAGGCATTGAGCGCCTGAAGATTAACTACGCAAAGTCAGAGGTTAAAAAGGCGGAGGTTGAGGATGTTAAGGTGCAAACTGACCAACCAGAGCCGCAGAACAAAACTGTTAAGGCGCGAAATCTGCTGAGTATTAAGGTCTCGGCAGACGGAACACTCCTTCTGCGAGGTGAAAAGTGTAGCAAGAGCGAACTAAAGCGCGAGGTGAAGCGTTTTGTGCAGAACTACCACATCTACGCAATGAACACCCGCCGACTGCATGTGGGCAATTTGAAGAATAAGGAGTATTCGGACTTTTCAACAACTGCCCTTACTATGCCTAACGGAGATAGGGTATGCTGCCCCGTAAGCAACGGCATAGTGTCAGTTACAAGCGATAAAGATGCTGATTTTGGCGATATGCAGAATGTGCTCTCCACCATTGAAGAGGCATACTATGAGTTGCGTCAAAACCTATCTCGCAGAGTATACAATACACCATACGATAAACTTGGTCCAGAGTACCGCCAGATGGTTAATAACGCCATTCCGACCAGAGTCTATATGGCGGAGTGTTAAGGGAAAGAAAAAACCGACCATGTGGTCGGTTTTTTCTATTTCTTATTAAAGGCGTTCATTGTGCGGTCAAGACCTACGGCGACAAAGGAGAGAATTGCATCGCCAAAGACTTTGAGGCGTGGAGGCATATTCTCTCGCTCCTCGGCTGTCCACTCACCAAGCACATAGTCTACCTGGTGTCCGCGGCTAAAGTCGCCACCGATACCGAAGCGAAGGCGGGCATAATCTGTGCTCTGGAGCATCTCGGCGATATTCTTAAGTCCGTTATGACCTCCATCGCTACCCTTGGTTCTCATTCTCAGCTCGCCAAATGGCAGGGCAATATCGTCCACAACAACAAGCAGGTTCTGCTTCTCAATTTTAAGCTCCTGCAACCAATATCTTACAGCCTTACCAGACAGGTTCATATAGGTAGAGGGCTTAAGCAGTGTGACGATATGTCCGCGGTGGCGAATAGTTGCCACATCGCCATAACGAGAGGAGATAAAAGAAGTGTCGGATGCCGCAGCAAGGGCATCCAACACTTTGAATCCGATGTTGTGTCTTGTATTGGCATATTCGGCGCCAATATTTCCAAGACCTACAACAAGATATTTCATCTGCAGTCGGTTTTACTACTTCTGAGCAGCAGCTGCACCACGTGATGCACGTGTTACACGAACTGCACATACTGCCTGAGTTGCAGGAGATACGAACTCAAGACCCTCGAACTTAAGGTCACCTACGAAGATTGTCTGACCAACCTTGAG
>CAJGDC010000044.1 GCA_904502005.1 uncultured Alistipes sp. | reverse complement strand
TCTTCATAAGCTTAATGTTTTATGTTAGTAATATATAATACAATGAGTCATAGCTCGTTACGTTGGTAACGAGCTTCAAAATGTTAATAATCTACTTTTATTTATCGACAACGCAGATGTTATTTCACTGATAATCAGCGAAATACCCCCCCCCTAAAAAATATATTTTATTAAGGGGCGACCAAATATCTACTTGGCGCGTTGTCATATAGGTTATGATGATGATATAATTATTGGCAAATATACGAAAAAATGACCAAACGAACAAGAAAAAGTATCATAAAATTTTTAAATCGCCGCCAGAGTTAGCTACAAGGCACTATTTTATCTTGTGTAAGAAGCTGTGCAGTTTATTTATATGGCAACAAAAAATCGGCAGGAATCATGGATTCTTGCCGATTGTTGTTAGTTTGAGCGTAGACTAGTGGCAGCTACCGCAGTCGCAGCCCTCGCCGCACTCGTGCTCGCCACAGCTATCACCGCAGCCACAGCCGCAGCTACCCTGAAGGTCCTCTGGAGTAACATCGCGAACTGATACTACCTCAACGTCAAAGTTGAGGGTCTTGCCAGCCATTGGGTGGTTGAAGTCCATTGTTACGGTCTCCTCGTTTACGGCGCGGATAATACCGTTCATGCGGTGGCCCTCAGCGTCTGACATAGGTACGATATTGCCCTCAAAGAGGATATCCTCAGCAATCTTGCCGTCAATCATAAAGATTGTCTTTGGAAGCTCTACGATAGCCTCAGCGATAATCTCGCCGTAGCCGTCTGCTGGCTCAAGGGTGAAAGACACCTTATCACCTGGCTCTTTGCCCATAAGTGCGCCCTCGAACTTTGGAAGGAGCATACCTGCACCACATACAAACTCCAGTGGCTTGCCCTCTGGATTTCTATCTGCAATCTGTCCGTCTACGGTAAGAACATAATTTACCGCAACCATCTTACTGTTTTCTACTTTCATTGTCTTTATTGTTTTTAAATTTTGGTGTGCAAATATAGTGCTTTTATTTTGATTTACGATAGCGACCCGAAAAATCTTCAGAGTTGTAAATCTCAAGATAGTAGTACGAAGCGTCCTCAGAGATAGCTACGCGGGCGTTGTCGTACTCTATTTTCAGTTTGTCGCCACTTAGCGAGTAGTCGTGGCGTAAATCCAACGATCCGTTATACTGAATAGCCGTACCATATTTTGTAAACTCAATAGCATGCTCTTGACCATTTATTACGCTCCACTTGCCTACAATAATATCTGTGTAGAGTGATTCGTCAAGTGGACGCATAGCAATCTTGCGAGGTTGAGAAGTGCGGCGATAGCGACCTGAGAACTTCTCAGAGTTGTAAATCTCGAGGTAAAAATTCTCACCCTCTTTAACAATCTCTATGCAAGCCTTGCCATAGTCAATGTTCATCTTTTTCCCTGAAAGGGAGTAGGTGTGTCGTAACAGAAGAGAACCGTTATGCTGAATCACAGTGCCGTATTTTGTAAACTCTAAGTCGTACTTTGCCCCCTCAACTGGAGTCCACTTGCCGTCAATCTCACGAGTATAGTCAATATTCTCGGTAACGGGTGCGGCAGTTTGAGCCCTCTTTTCAGAGCGCTTTTCAGCCTTTTTCTCCGCACGAGAAGGTGTTGGTGCTACTGTGGGCTCGACTGTCGTGGCTGCTGGCGGTGTAGTCTCCTCGCTCTTGGCACGAGGCTCAAAGAAGGCGAGGATAACAACCGACCAGACCAGTGAGGTCAATAGTACTGTAAGGATAGTACGCATAATTAATCCTTATTTACAGCCACGAGATTACGGTCACCATAGCCGTTGTCAATCTTTGACACGTATGGGAAGAACTTCGACACGCCGACCCACTCCAGTGGCAGAGCTGCCTGCTGGCGGGTATATGGGTGGTTCCACTCGCCAGCAATCTCTGCGGCGGTGTGAGGGGCGTTTACGACAACATTATCAGCCTCGCCAGCGATAGCCTCGCACTCACGCTTGATAGAGATAAGTGCCTCAATAAAGCGGTCCATCTCCTCCTTTGGCTCGCTCTCGGTAGGCTCGACCATAAGGGTCTCGTGGACTGGGAATGAGAGTGTAGGTGCGTGGAAACCGTAGTCCATAAGTCGGTGGGCTATGTCGCCACAATCTACGCCATACTCGCGCTTGAAGTGTGTAAGGTCAAGAATCATCTCGTGCGCTACGCGGCCAGTCTCGCCAGAGTAGTATGTGCGGAACTCATTCTTGATAGCCGATGCCATATAATTAGCATTGAGAATCGCCATTTCGGTAGCATTTCGCAGACCCTCCTCGCCGAGCATCTTGATGTATCCATATGTTATTGGCAGCAGCATAGCCGAACCCCATGGCGATGATGATACGGCTGTAATGCCCTGTTCGCCACCAGTAGCTACAACAGAGTGCGATGGCAAGAATGGAGCGAGGTGCTTAGCACAGCAGATAGGGCCCACGCCAGGACCACCACCGCCGTGAGGCATTGCAAATGTCTTGTGCAGGTTAAGATGGCAGACATCGGCACCGATAAAGCCCGGATTTGTAAGACCCACCTGCGCATTCATATTGGCTCCATCCATATATACCTCACCGCCGGCATCGTGTACAGCATCTACAATCTCGCGGATGCGGCTCTCAAAGACACCGTGTGTAGATGGATATGTAACCATCAGTGCGCATAGCTCTGCAGAGTACTGCGCAGCCTTTGCCTTCAGATCCTCTACGTCAATATTTCCATTTGTATCGCAAGCCACGGTGACAATCTTCATGCCCGCCATAGCTGCAGAGGCTGGATTTGTGCCGTGAGCAGATGCTGGAATAAGCACTACGTTACGGTAGCCCTGACCGCGACTCTGGTGGTATGCGCGGATAACCATAAGACCTGCATACTCGCCTGCAGCACCAGAATTTGGCTGAAGAGAGCAGGCGTCGAAACCGGTGATAGTCGCCAAATCTTTCTCCAGCTCCTCAATAAGCTGTAAGTAACCCTCCGCCTGGTCAGCAGGGGCAAATGGGTGTACATTCTGGAAGCCTGCAAGTGAGAGTGGCTGCATAATAGCTGCCGCGTTGAGCTTCATAGTGCAACTGCCAAGCGAAATCATTGAGTTGGCAAGAGATATATCACGAAGCTCAAGTCGCTTGATATAACGCATAAGGTCGCTCTCAGAGCGGTAACGGTTAAATACCGGCTCAGCAAGCAGCGGTGTTGTACGGCGGAGTGCAGATGGTATTGTCTGCGCCGATGCAATCATCAGCTCGCCCATCTCTACACCCGCTGCAGTGGCGAAGATACCGATAACAGCGACAATCTCCTCAATGGTTGTTACATCGTCAAAGGCTATGCGCACGCGGTCCTCAGCAGGGTAATAGAAGTTAATGCCGCTCTCCAGAGCTATAGACTCCACAACAGCCGCATCGGCAACAACCTCAATAGTATCAAAGAAGTCACCACAAACAATCTCGTAACCCATCTCCTCAAGGTTCTTGGCAACAGACACCGCTGCGGTATGAGCTGTCAAGGCGGCACGAGTAAGACCCTCGGCGCCATTATAGACGCAGTGGAAGCCGACGATAGATGCCATAAGTGCTGAGGCTGTGCAGATGTTAGATGTTGCACGCTCGCGCTTGATATGTTGCTCGCGCATCTGCAGTGACATTCTGAGGGCCTTATTGCCCAGGCGGTCAACAGATACGCCGATAATTCTGCCTGGCATGTTACGCTTGTACGCCTCGCGGGTAGCCATATAGCCTACCGATGGACCACCAAAGCCCATAGGGCAACCAAGACGCTGGGTCGTTCCCACAGCAATATCAGCACCCCACTCAGCTGGAGGGGTCAGAAGAGCAAGTGAAAGTAGGTCTGCATCTACAGCAACAAGTGCACCTGCAGCGTGTGCAGCAGCGACAAAGGCACTATAGTCACGAACCTCACCATTGGCTGCTGGGTACTGAAGAATTGCTCCAAACTCCTTGCCGGTAAAGCTATACTCTGCAAAGTTATCTACGATAAGCTCAATGCCGAATGGCTCTGAACGGGTAAGAAGCACATCGAGGGTGTGTGGAAAGATATTTTCGTCTACAAAAATCTGATTTCTACCCTCCTTAACTGCCTCGCGTGAACGTAGAGAGTACATCATCAGCATAGCCTCGGCTACAGCTGTACCTTGGTCAAGCAGTGAGCAGTTTGCAATCTCCATTCCTGTAAGTGAGCAGATGGCTGTCTGGAAGTTGAGAAGTGCCTCAAGGCGGCCCTGTGAAATCTCCGCCTGATAAGGGGTGTAAGAGGTGTACCATGCTGGATTCTCAAAGACATTGCGCATAATGGCTGCGCTGACACCATTTGGATAGTATCCCATACCGATAAATGAACGATATGGCTCGTTAAGGTCGGCAAGCTGAGTGATGTGCTCACGGAACTCATACTCGCTCATGCCCTCGCTTAGTTCAAGCGGCTGCTCAAGGCGGATGTTGTCAGGAATAACCTCGCCAATAAGCTCTTCAATGCTACTCACACCGATAACCTTCAGCATATCTGCTATCTGCTGAGCGTCGGTAGTACCAATATGTCTTGCAGAAAATTTGTCAAACATAATTTTATTCGTTTTAGATTAATTACTACAAAGGTAACCAAAATTATTGAATATTTTACTAACTTTGCAATATAAATAGTACTACGATGAGATATTTTACACTCCTGATACTCTCATTCTTTTTCTGCATAGCTGCTACAGCACAAACCTCTAACTCTATTGTCGTTGATAGCAGCACCCTTCGTATGGTGCAGACCGATGCTCTTACGGGGGTGAATATTGACCCTATAGGTATAGATTCAAGGCGTCAGTCTTGTGCTCGTATTAAGATTAAGTTTGACCGTATGAGCCGAGAGCAGGTAGATGCGTTGGTGGTTGAGGTGCGCACTAATAACGAGCTGATAAAGCAAAAGGTTGCTGATTACTACGACAATGTCCTTATTCTTGAACTTACGGCCAAACCTCAGACAAGGCTCTACTTCGCACACCCAGAGTTCGGCGTAAGTAACGAGATTACCATTGACCTTGAGCCAAATAGTGAGTATGAGATGCTCGCCTCGCTGAACAATATCTGCACGATATTGGTGCAGTCAAACACTCCTGACGCAGAGGTCTATCTTGATGGTAATTTTAAGGGTACAACAGACAGTAGTAACCAACTCTATATAGCTGGTGTAAGCTTCGGAAAGCACTCTTTGAGGCTGCAGTTTGGTGGTGAGAGTACTGAGCAGAGTCTCTGTGTGAGTGGTAGCAGTATACTCTTTAGGCAAGATATTGCGCGTAGGTACAAGGTGGGTGACTACTACGACTTTAATGGTAAGCAGGGTGTTGTTTTTGAGGTTAGTAGGGATGGTCGCCACGGCAAGATTGTCAGTATGAATCAGTCAGAGCAACCTCTGTGTTGGACTGTTGATAGTAAGGAGCAGAGGCGCAAGCGTGAGGCTATAGATATTGTAGATGGGGCTAAGAATATGGCAGTTATTGCAGCCGTAGAGGATTGGCAGAGCAAGTATCCCGCCTTTAAGTGGTGTGCCGACTTGGGAGATGGTTGGTATCTGCCCGCAATAGATGAGCTAAAGAGCCTTATTCTGAATGAAAAGGCGCGTGAGAGTATCAATCTAACGCTTATAGCTAAGGGAGGTGTGCCACTCTTTGGGCGCAGTGACAAAGAGAGGTACTGGAGCTCTACGGAGTGTTATCAGAAGATGGTGGGTCAGTACTCTGCTTGGTCTGTAACGACACATATTGGTCAAGGAAACTATGTCAACAAGTCAGATGTACTCTATGTGCGTGCAGTGACAATATTTTAATGGTGCAAGATATGAAGAGGTTTGTTGTAATGCTTTTAGCCGCACTTGTCTCTCTGCTCTCTACGGCGCAGGAGAGGAGTATTGTGCTTAATGGCCAGTCGCTCGGCGAGGTTGAGTGTAGCGGTGAGATAGGCGTCGACCCGTCACGAAATCGTTGTGCTCGCCTAAAGATTCACTTTCAGAGGATGACCAGAGCGGAGGTTGAGGCTCTGCAGATTAAGTTCCGTTCTAATACGGCGCTGATAAAGCAGGTGGTTGAGGATGGTGCTGAGAGCACGCTTATTCTTGAAATGACAGCCAAGACTAATACCAGATTCTATGTGGTGCATCCCGAGCTGGGAGAGAGTAATGAGATAAGCATCAACCTTGCACCAGATAGAGAGTATACTCTTACGGCAGAGTTAAACCAGAGTTATACTATTGTCGTTGAGTCGGATGTTGTAGGTGCTGTAGTGGTGTTGGATGGAGCGCAGAGGGGGCAGATAGCCGATAACAAGCAGTTGTACATTACTGATGTTACGGCAGGAAATCACTACCTTGAGCTTGAGTATAGGGGGCATCGTGTAGGTGGCGCTATTGCCGTGCATCTGAAGAGTTTGCACTTTAAAAAGGAGTTTGAGCTTCAGAGATATCACTTCTACAAGGTTGGCGACTACTACAGTGATGGAAATAAGGAGGGTGTTGTCTTCTGGGTGACAGACGATGGTCTGCACGGCTTGATTGTCAGCATGACACAGAGCCCATATCCACTGCAGTGGGCAAGTAGTGCCAAACTACAAAAGCGGTGGTTTAATCTGAAGAGCGAAAAGGGAACTGTCAATACATTTATAGCAATGTCTCAGCCTGAGGATAGAGCCTATCTTGAGGCCTTCAGGTGGTGTACAAATCTGGGCGAAGATTGGTTTTTGCCAAGTTGGCAGCAGCTGAAGATACTGCTCTCTAACGATGAGGTGCGCAAGGCGGTAAATGCAACGCTTGAGGGCCGTGGTGCGGATAGACTCTACGATAGGGGTGAGAAGGTGCGCTACTGGACATCTGTAGAGTACGGTACAAAGAGCGATAAGGAGTATGCGCAGACTATCTATATGGGTGATTGTAAGGTCCATTTTGCGCATAAGCAGAGTAAGTGTTATGTCCGCGCAGTGGCGGAGTTTTAGTTACATATGAATATGAGAACTGTAATATTGCGTTATGTTTTAAAGAAAATGAAGTTTGATGTTCCAACTGGAACGTGGCAAGTAGAGTCGACAGAGGGCACTTTTGAGCCTCAAGAGGGGCAGGTGTTGCCATTTGAGAAGTTCACCTTCTTAAAAGTGCATAAAGTTTCACCAGAGTGTATCGAGTTCAAATATGTCGATTCGGATTACTATCCCCATATCTTAACTCGTGGCGGCGAAATAAAGTTTGAGAACGATAATGAAGGTCTATATGGAACCTCCTATATTATGAGATTCTATTTGGATTAATTGGCAAACCAAGATTTGTCATGACGGCCATTGATTGCAAACCTTGCTGATGCCAAAACTAGCATAGGACCTAAGCCGGAGTAGAAGGAGGCGGTGAATGTGCTCGGGATGTTTGGTATATGGCTCAATGTGACCCCGAGACCCATCATAAAGAGTAGTAAAATCCAGCCGCCAATCGGAAAGGTTTGCAATGGTGAACACTTTGGTGGTAGCGTGGCTATACGTTTAGAGTACTTCGAAACCACAGCCCTGAAGATAAGGTAGAACGCCACTAACACTACAGAGGTAACAGCAAGTAGCCACCATAGCTTATGTGGTGGCTGGTTAAGATATGCCTTGATACCCTTTATAGATATTGCTGTACCTGGGACTCCCCAAATTAGAGCTGCAATGTAGTATAGATAGCCCCTTTTCATCTATGCGCAGTTATGACTTCCACTCATGTTGGTATATAGAGTGTCCGCATTTACAACGTTTAGGGTCGTTGGATGTAGGGACAAAGCAATCGCATCCGCAGACGTTACACTTGACCGCAGTGTGACCAGTAAATGTCGGCTCTTTTTTCCCTTGCAGTTCAGCCAGCTCCTCATCTGTAACAGAGTCGGTGGTAATACCTCTATTCAGAATATCATCAACCGACCCTGGCTCTGTGGTGCCAACGTCTGCAATATCTGCTACAATATCACTATCGCCACTATCCCCATCTGGGTCAGTGCCGTCAACATCATCAACATCTGTATCTGCCACATCAACCTCCTCGATTGGGGCTTCTACCTCATTATCAAATATTGATGATAACCAATCTAATAACTCTGAAAACATATCTGCTTAACTTAAACGGGTTAATATTCGTCCAATTCTAAAGAAATTTTTTACCAAATTCTCTTTTGTCTGGTCTAGAATGCCACCTTTTCGTAACTCCTCTAATAGCTGACCAAGTACTTTCCACATAGCAATATGGTATTTGTCCAAGTCGCCCATCTTCTCAAGACTTGACTCATTTACCCAAACTGCCAGAAGCAAAATTTTGCGTTCAGCATCAAGTGTCGTGAGGAATGGAAGGTCATAAAGTAACTCTTTATCTACTCTGTGAGCGTTGTTATAAAGTTTACAAAAAGTCGGGAATTTTGCCTTTACCTCTGGAGATTGTATATACTGATAGACGCCATCTTTTTTAACCCTTATTTGCCTAAGAAATATCTCGACGTCCATAAATTCATAGATGTTGTAAAATATCATGAATCGGTGACCTATATGGCTTATCATGGTGTAGTCGCAAAAATAGTCACCCTCATCTGATGATGAAGTTGAAATTAGTGTTGGATAGGTTATAGGCGGAAGATTTATCGTGCGAAAATTATAGACAAATTTTGCATCGGGATTTTGCTCTAAATTCCACTTAATATCCTCATCCAACCTCTCATATGGGCAAATCAATGGCAGAATTTCGCCAAGAGGTTTGGCAGTCTCCTCAGTAGCACCCGCAGAGCGAGTCGCCGCATCCATAGGTTGAGGGTCTGCAGTTGAAGAGCCAAAGTTGCTAATGATAAAATATAAGATTATAACTGCGGCTATCAGTATAATGACCATAGAAATTGAGCTGATAAGTTAATATTTAATGCGAATATAATACATTTTGGCAAATTTATCAACAAAAAGGAAAATATAGTTATCTTTGTAGACTCAAAAAGTTTTGATATATTTGTGGTATCGTGAAGATATAAAGTAACAGAGATATGAAGATTAGAACAACAATTTTTGCCTTTGCAGCACTACTACTTAGTGGCTGCCAGTGTGACAAAGTACAAACATTTGCTGAGGCTGATGACCCGATAGCCTTGACAGTCGAGCAACAGCAGCAGTGGGATGAAGTTAAGGGTGGAGTTAATGCCCAGTGGGCAAGTGTAGACCATGTATATTCTCGAAGTGTGGTGCCACAAACTCTCTCAGAGTCGCTTTGCGTTACCGGTTGGCAGGGTGAGCGTGTGTCAGCACAGCTGCTTATTTGGAGTAGCGACTCACTGAGTGGTGTGGAGTGTAAGATTTCAGATTTTAAGTCTGATAAGAGTAGCCTGCCTGCATCTATTGCCGAGCCTCATTTTGTCCGTTATACACTTGCGGATGTGCCAGATAAGAGTTGCCTTTGTGGTCGCCCAAATGGACATGCACCAATGCTGCAGGCGGATATGCTTGATAATTTGGAGCGTTTTGACATTGCAGAGCGTACAGTGCGTCCGGTGTGGATTAGCATAGAGGTTCCGTATGATGCTGCTCCCGGAGTGTACAACGCAAAGATTAAGATTTCACATAGTGGTTTTGGCTCTGTAACCCTTCCGTTGCAGCTTGAGGTTGTCGGTCAGCGCCTTGCAGCTCCGAAGGATTGGAATTTCCACCTCGACCTATGGCAGCACCCATGCTCTGTTGCCCGCATGGAGGGTCTTGATATGTGGAGCGAAGAGCACTTTGAGGCTATGCGCCCTGTTATGCAGATGCTTGCCGATGCAGGTCAGAAGGTTATCACCGCGACACTTAATCGTGACCCATGGCGTTATCAGTGCTTTGATGATTATGAGCCTATGATTTTCTGGACCCTGCATGATAACGATGTGTGGAGTTATGACTATACGATTTTTGATAAGTGGGTTGAGTTTATGATGAGCCTCGGTATTGACAAGCAGATAAACTGCTACTCAATGTTGTCATGGGGTGATTGTATTCTTGATTACCACGACATGCGTACGGGAAAGGTAAATCGTAATCGTACAGTCTCTGCGACTCCAAAGAGTGAGAACTTTGAGAAGATGTGGGGTCCTTTCCTTACAGATTTTGCTGCCCACCTGCGCGAAAAGGGGTGGCTCGGTATCACAAATATCGCCATTGATGAGCGTGCACCGGAGGATATGGATGCTGCAGCGGCACTGATTAAAAAATATGCCCCAGAGTTGGGCTTCGCAATTGCAGATAACCACAATTCGTATAAGCGCTATGCCAATATGCGCGATGTGTGCGTGGGTCAGAAGCAGGCGGCTATGAGCCAAGAGGAGATCGCTACTCGCCGAGCAAATGGCGATGTATCTACATTCTATGTCTGCTGTTCAACACTATTCCCAAATACATTTACCAATTCGCAACCATATGAGTGTGAGCTTCTTGGCGCTTATGCTATTGCTTATGATTACGATGGTATGCTACGCTGGTCATACAACTCTTGGCCTGCAAATCCACAGTATGATTCTCGCTTCCGCTACTGGGCTTCGGGAGATACATTCCTCGTCTATCCACAGTGCCGTTCCTCTGTGCGCTTTGAACGACTTATTGATGGCATTGAGCTCTTTGAGAAGGTCAGAACTCTGCGCGTAAAGTATGACGCTGAGGCTCTGAAGGGCGTTGAGGCTCAGCTTGCGCAGCTGCGAGAGTTGAATGTTAACGATGCAAGCTACGACTGGGTGTCATATCTGAGTAGCCTAAATGCCGAGGTGAACAGAGTGGCTAAAGAGTGCGATGTTTGCAAGTGATATTATTTTTTCATAACTTTGCAGTAGAAACACCTAAAAATCAAAAGAATATGAAATCTATTTTTAGAATCGTAGCGGCTGCGCTTGTTATACTTATGCCGCTTACAGCCTCAGCACAGATGAAAACTGAGGTAAATAGCCCAAATGTGAAGAGGCAGGTTGAGCTATCTGCAGATGTAGTGGTCTGTGGTGGTGGTCTTGCTGGCGTGTGTGCTGCTGTCTCTGCAGCTCGTCACGGCTCTAAGGTTGTCCTTGTTCAGGATCGTCCTATGCTTGGTGGTAATGCATCGAGTGAGATGCGTATGGGTATTGTAGGTGCAAAGACCGACGACACTCAGGAGACCGGTATTCTTGAGGAGATGCAGCTACGCAACTTCTACTACAATCCGCTCCAGCGTTACACTATGTGGGATGATGCTATCTACACAACTGTTATCACAGAGCCAAATATCAAGCTATTGCTCAATACCTCTGTAAATGATGTGGTTATGAATGGTGAGCGTATTGCAGCTGTGAAGGCTTGGAATATCAACGCATATACTGAGTATACTATTGCAGGTACGCTATTTATAGACTGTACTGGTGATGGTATTCTCCGCCTTTCAGGTGCGAAGTATCGCCATGGTCGCGAGAATCCGGAGGAGTTTGGCGAGAACTATCTTCAGCAGGGTAACGATGCAAAGACTATGGGTAACTCTATCCTTCTTCAGCTTCGCAAGACCGATGTTGATGTGCCATTTAAGGCTCCAGAGTGGGCTTACCACTTTACAGATGATGACTTTAACTATGACACTCCAAAGTCTACTATTCCGGGTCTAAAGTTCAACTACAAGCGAATCTATCACCCACATGATAATAACTTCTGGTGGTGCGAGTTCGGTGGTAATTTTGATACTATTGCCGATGCAAATGATATTCAGTTTGAGCTTAAGAAGATTGTCTATGGTATTTGGGAGTATATGAAGAACCACCCAGATGGCCGAGGTAAAGGATATGAGTTGGATTGGGTAGGTTCTCTGCCTGGTAAGCGTGAGAATACACGTTTTGTTGGTCCGCACATCCTTACTCAGCACGATATTTTGAGCGGAGGTCACTTCCCAGATGTTGTTGCTTATGGCGGTTGGACCCTTGATGACCACCACCCAGATGCATTCCACAGAAAGGGCGTGATGTCTAATGAGTATACCGTACCTCAGGGCTTTGGTATCCCATTTGGCTGTCTGTACTCTGTAAACGTTCCAAACCTTATGTTTGCTGGCCGTGATATCTCTGCAACACATATGGGTCTGTCTGCAACCCGCGTAATGGCAACATGTGCACTACTCGGTCAGGCAGCAGGTACTGGCGCGGCTGTGGCTATTGAGAAGGGCATTGACCCTGCAGAGGTTCATAAGAGCCACATTGCTCAGGTTCAGACAATGATTGAGGATGATGATGTTATGCTTCCATATCGTTGGCGTAAAATCTCTGAGCTTACTGCTGCTGCAAAGGTTAGCGAGGAGATTGAGATTCTGCGAAATGGTATTGATCGCAACTGGCAGGGTGTTGATAATGGTGTTTGGGTAGCTCCAAATGAGAATACAATTACCTACACATGGAAAAAGCCTGTGACTGTTAGTGCAGCGCGTATGATTTTTGACTCACAGCTTAAGGTTCGTAGTAAGCGTATGCGTAAGCTTGAGGCGACAACCGAGCGCGTTGAGATGCCAAAGGTTATGGCTAAGGGCTTTAAGATTGAGGCGCTGGTTGGTAAGGAGTGGAAGACTCTCTACTCTGATGACGATAACTATCTGCGTCTGCGCAAGGTTAGCTTCGAGCCGGTTGAGACAAAGCAGCTCCGCCTTGTTGTCACTGAGACTTGGGGTGCTGAGGAGGCACATATCTTCGCCTTTGATGCTCTATAGTGCGCTTAGTTGATGATAATTATCCGTCTTTGGTTGCTGCCAAAGACGGATAACTTTTTTCTATATGGCTCTCGGAAACAAAAATTGACTATCTTTGCAAGAGTTATAAGAGGTTTTAATAGTTGTGGCAGTTATGAAGCGAATATCTAGACAGTCGATACTACACCTTGCACTTATGCTGGTGGTAATTGCCTTTTGGGCTGTGGTTGAGTTGCTTGGTCCAGTGCTCTATATCTTTGAGGAGTCATTCCTGCTGCTGGATGTTGTTCGCGTTACTGGCCATGCTCTTTTTCATGCAGGGTTGATTTTTGCACTTCTCTCGCTGCTCGGCAAGGGCTCCTTTGTGGCATTTGTCACCCTTACAACCATCTACATACCGTTGGCATATGTCAATTTGTTGTATTTTAGGTCATTCGGTATCTGCTTTCCGTTTAATATGATGCTGGAGTTTCAGCAACTACAGGGGCTTAATCAGAGCATTGTTGAGCTTATGCGCTGGTACGATATGCTATTTTTGATAGTTCCGATAGCAATGATTTTTGCCTATCGTTGGCTTAGCACTCGCCTACAAACGTTTTCGTATAAGCTCCATTATGGACTGTTGGCTCTCTACCTGCTTTTGACCCTCTGCCCAGTATTGTACGTAATCAACTATAGACAATTTGACATTACGCGACTCCATAGCCAGATACATGAGAACTATGCAATGGCGCCAAAAAGGACCTATAGAGGTTTTGGACTATTGCCGTCGCTGTCGTATCAGATTTGGAATAGGAGTCAGATTGTTGAACCAACAGAGTATGAGTTGGCTCAGATAGATAATTTAATTGAGGCTCAGCATGCATATTTTGATAGGGCATATACCAATACAAGCGCTAAAACAAATTGTGTGATACTGCTTCTGGAGTCTTTTAGCTCTCAGGCGATTCATCCACACTATATGCCTGTGCTACACGAGCTCTGCCGTCAGAATAGTACGCTATACTGTCCAAAGGTGAAGCAGCTAACGCAGGGAGGAAAGTCTATAGGTGGGCAACTTGTTGTTATGACGGGGCTACATGGATTGCGAAACTCTACGTTTGTAACAGATTTTCGTAGTAATAGCTATCCATCCATGGCATCAGCAATGAGAGATAGAAGTAGTGATTGCTATACATTCTCTGTTGTAAGTACCGATACTAATTTTTGGCAACAAGATGTTGTCAATAGGCAGTTGGGAGTAGAGGGGCTATATGGACTTAGGGATATTAAAGCTGAGTATGAAGAGCCATGTTGCAATAAACACAAGTGGATTGATGACAAGAGCCTGTTTAGTTTTGCAGCGGAGAAAATAGAGGGTTTGAATACTCCATTTTGCTGCGTTGTTGTGCCAAGTAATATGCACTCGCCATATAGCTACGATTCGGCTATTGATTGCAATGCGAACTTTGAGGAGCTAGAGGATGGCGAGCTACATGAATATATGCGTCGTGCAAACTATCTGGATAGACAGATTGGAGCTCTTATAGAGCGCCTAAAGGAGTGTGGAAAGTATGAAGATACACTGATTATCGTCACATCTGACCACCATGTGCCCTATGTTAGCGAGGAGATGAACGCTGTGCTCACGGAGTATATTCCCGCTATTTTCATCAATACGTCTGCCGACTGGGGCGAACAAAATAGACGTAACGAAGGTGTGGTTTTCTGTCACAGTCAACTCTATCCGACAGCGTTGCAACTTATGGGCTTGCATCCAGAGGGGTATATCGGTCTCTTCCCGCCTATGACAGATGTTGAGGCGACTGTAGAGTATGGTTTTGATAGTTGTGATTATGCAATAACGACCAACGAGCAGCTAAAGTTGGTATATGATTTGGGTGAGTTGATTGTTCGCTCAAACCATTTTGAGAGAGGAAAGTAAGAAACTGTTTACAATTTATATATTATGGAGTTTAAGAAAGTTTTAGAATCGCGTCGCTCGGTGCGTCGCTTCTCACCAGTTGAGGTGTCTAGAGAGGTGTTGCTGGATTTAGTAAATCAGGCTCTTACAGCACCTTCGTCACGAAATATGCGCACCACACGCTTTATTATTGTGGATGATAAGCCGACCCTTGAGCGTCTTGCTGCTATGCGTGACTACGGCTCAGAGTTTATGAAGGATGCTCCTGCGGCTATTCTTGTGGCGGCGGATACCACAAAGACAGACCTTTGGCGTGAAAACTGCGCTATTAGCGCTACAATGCTGCAGCTTGCCATTGTTGATGCAGGACTTGCATCTTGTTGGGTGCATGTAGAGGGTAGACCTCGTCTAAAGGATAACCCGGAGGGTGAGCAGGCAATAGATTATATCAGAACATTTATTGATATCCCCGAGCATTGGGCTGTTGAGTGTGCTATAGCGCTTGGATACTCAGACTATCAGCCAAAGCCGCTGCCAGAGCATGATGATAGCGCTTCAATCATCTGGCACACTCGCCAGTAGACCCTCTATGCGGTTGAGATTTGTCTTTCTACTACTTCTTCTTATGAATATCTCTCAGGCAAAGGCGGAGCATGGCTATCCTATAGCTGATGACTTTAAGGCGGCATGTAGGATTACTGCACCCTTAGGTCGTGGTGTTTTGGCTATGGGTAACACACTTCTCGGCGCTGTGCCTAAGGGTATGCGGTCGGATAATGAACTGAGTGTTGAGTTGCATGATTTCGTAGCGCAAGAGGGTGAGAGGGTCGATTTTTGGGTGGTAAAGCCAAATGGTGGTAAGGGTGTTAAGCCTGTGATACTATTTATCCATGGCGGAGGCTTTGTCTTTAAGGCGGCACCATACCACTATAGATTGGCAAAACTATATGCTCAGCGCACCGACTCTGTGGTTGTGATGGTTGATTACCGTACGGCGCACAATAACTCGTATGGTACACCGTTGAGGGATTGTTGTCAGGCGTGGCAATGGATTGTTAGCTCGGCAGATAGTTTGGGCGTAGATATCTCTCAAAGCACTATTGTAGGTGACTCAGCGGGTGGTTTTTTAGCGGTCAAAACGGCTCTGTGGGCTGAAGAGAGCGGTCTTTGCTCACCAACAAAGTTGATGCTGGTATATCCGGTTATTGATTGCTCCATGCGCACACCAAGCATGGAGAGGTTTGTAGACACGCCCGTATGGAATGCAGAACTCAATGCAAAAATGTGGGAGTACTACCTTCAGGGAAATAACGAAGAGTCGTTGTTGGATATCTCGCCAAGCGCAACATTCCCAATTACATATATTGAGAGTGCCGAGTTTGACCCTCTGCGCGATGAGGCTGATATCTTTGCCTCCATACTGCAGCGAGCAGGTGTGCCAACAACCTATATACAGACAAAGTCTACGATGCACGGCTTTGATATGGTGCAGCGAAGCCCAATAACACAGAGGCAGATAGAGCTTCGTTGTGACTGGCTTAAGTGGTAGTGTAGTAGTCTGAGGATAAATAATTTGCACGTTAATTTTTTTTACACTATCTTTGCACCCGCGTATCAACCTCTTATAAAGGGTGCGAACTCAAAAGGGCTGCACGGGGCGTGAAAAGGTGATGTAAATTGCTTGTGAGGGCTATGGTGCAGTTCGGGATTATTAGGCAGTGACCTTGTATGGTAGGGTGAACACAGCGATAATGTTGAGCGGAAACTATTAAATTTTGTTGCAACAATGAACAAGGATTCGTTGATCAGACTCGTGAACGAGCAGATGTGGGAGAAGACCGATGCGGACATCCCACAGTTTAACGCAGGTGATACTATCACCGTAACTTACCGTATTATTGAGGGTAGCAAGGAGCGTCTTCAGAGCTTCCGTGGTGTTGTTATCCAGATTAAGGGTACAGGCAAGACCAAGATGTTTACAATCCG
>CAJGDC010000043.1 GCA_904502005.1 uncultured Alistipes sp. | reverse complement strand
GGGCTGATACCCGAGGCTGTTCGTAAGTTGCAACATCGAGCCTTTGAGGTCCTGGGAATGCAGAAAATGTGGGCTGGTTACTTCGATGGCAACGAGAAGTCAAAACGTGTGCAAGAAAAATGCGGTTTTAAGTATATGTTCACGAAATGTAACGTGTCATCACAATTGGTTGGTGAGTTGCGGACGGAACACATTACTTGCCTAACAAAGATGGAATGGTTAACAAGTAAGTAAATTCGAATTTAACTATTTCTCAACCGAAGGCTCAGGCATCTGAGTCACTAAAACCTCGCCATCAATATATGCCTTCAGTGCGCGAGCCAATCCGTGTCCGAACTTTCTCATCTTGTCTGGATAGACCTGTTCACCATTGGCATAGGCAAATGGAATCTCAAAGGTGCGGCAAATCTCAATGCCTTTGATATTAGTAGCCACCCAATTTACAACATTCAGTCCGTCTGTATAGTTGCTTCCCTTATTCCAGCTGACACCATACGGCATATTATCGGTAGCTTTATAGTTTAGATTGCCCTCTTGATACTTCTCAATAAGTGCCGAGAAGTTATACTCCACAACCCCATGATTCTCCTTGTATGGAGTGTAGATATAGTTGTCATTATACTTGTAAAGCTTTGGATTGTGAAAATCCATAAACACCTGAGGCTCAGTTTCGGCAATAAGGCTTGCCAAGGCGGCAGTCTCTGGGTATATAAAGTCGGTATAGTCACGATTATGGTCATGTGGAAGTCGCCACTTACCCTGGTCGCCCTCAACAGCGCCATCCATATCTACAAACGGCACAACTGTCAGCTCTACATTCTCTCTAAGCCAAGCACCCAGCTCGCTATCCTCAAGGAAAGAGGCGACAAATCCCTCCATAACATAGGCTGCAGGTGCTTCAGAGCAGTGGTGACGCGCAGATACGACAACTGACCTCTTTGGTAGAGCGTTCTTTGTCGTCATTCTGAAAAATGGCACATCTCTACCCTTGCGAGTTTTGCACAGCACCCCCGTCTCAAACTCGCCGATATGGCTACGTTTAGCTACAAAATCCTCCCACATCTGAGGTGTATATGGGTGGCACTCGTAAAACCAAACCTCCTTAGCATCCTTAGGAAAGGTGTATGTAAATGAGTGTGGAGTAGAGCCCTGCTCGGCAAGATACTCATAGCTTTTACCCCTATCAAGCGAGACAAGCGGGCCTCGCTCGCAAATGGCGAAACTCTTTGTAAATTTGAACGTTAGCGTTCTACCCTGAGCACCTCTAACGCGAAAAGCCCAGTAGAACCACGCTTTTTTTGAGCCACGTAGCTGCTGATGTACATAGACCGTATCGTTGAGTGTACGCTCATAGACAATATTTCCCGCAGGAACGTTATCATCAACCACTACACCCTTAGGTGCGCAAGAGAGATAGCAGAGTGCAGTAAGTGCGATTACAATTATTGGATAGGATTTTCTCATTTTGCAGTTAATTAGGTTGTAATATATTACAAAGGTAGCAAAAATTTGTAAATTCACCGTCTCTACACTATATTTGCCTTATGAAAATTGTTATTGATAGCGCCATTCCATTTATAAAAGGAGTTCTTGAGCCATTTGCAGAGGTTGTCTATGTCGCTGGGGATAGCTTTACCCCTCAGATTGTAGCAGATGCAGATGGTCTGATCGTCCGCACTCGCACTCACTGCAATAGGGAGCTATTAGAGGGCTCTAATGTAGAATTTATCGCTACGGCAACCATCGGTTTTGACCACATTGACATGGAGTACTGCAACTGTCATGGCATTAAGGTCACCACAGCCGCGGGTTGTAACGCTCGCGGAGTGCTCCAGTGGGTTGCTGCCGTATTAGTTGCCCTCTCAAAGCGTGAGGGTTTTGTCCCAAGCGAGCGCACCTTAGGCATTGTTGGCGTGGGAAATGTTGGCAAGCTTGTTAAGCACTATGCAGAGAGTTGGGGTTTCAAAGTACTCTGTTGCGACCCTCCTCGTCAGCAGCGCGAAAAGCTTGATTTTCTGCAACTTGAGCAGCTACTACCACAAGTTGATATACTAACGCTCCACACTCCACTTGACAGCACAACCAGGGGAATGATTGACAGCAAAATGTTATCGCTGCTTCATGACGATGCGGTGGTTATCAACGCCTCACGTGGAGAAGTCGTCTGTAGTAGTGCACTACTTGAGCGCAATATCACCTGCGCATTGGATGTGTGGGAGAATGAGCCGAACATAGATGTTCAACTACTTGAGCGTGCGTTTGTCACCACGCCACACATTGCAGGCTACTCACTACAGGGCAAGGCTAACGCCACCGCGATGTCGGTCGGAGCGTTGGCAGACCACTTCCAACTGCCACTTAAAGGTTGGTATCCGTCACAGTGTTCTCCAACCATCCCAATGGAGATTGATTGGCAAGAACTTTGTCAGACCATTGACAGCAATTGCAACCTTGAAAATGAGTCTGCGCCTCTAAAAAATGGTGGTAATTTTGAGTCATTAAGGAACTCATATCACTATCGTGAGGAGTATTTTTGAAAATTCACTGCTTTTTACTAATTTTGTCGCGTAATAAGAAGCAGATATGGATATTAACAATCTCTTTAGATTTGGTTTTGGTCTCTCTTCGGGCGATAATGACAATGGTGGGTACTACTTTCGTGATGCCACACCTACTGCCGATGCGCCGATAGTGTTGGTATCTGCACCGTGGGCAGTAACTTCGGCAGCAGGTCAGGGTGCTGTATATACCCCCGATGCTATTATTGATGCCTCAACACACCTCTCGCTTTATGATGTCGTTAGCAACACCTCTATTGACGGCAAGGTTGCTACAGCTGAGGTAGATTATGACCTGCAGGAGAGTTCACTGCAGCTTGGTGGCGATGCGGCTAAGGTTGTAGCCCATATTGAGGATGGTGGTGCTCTTACTGGCGACTACTTTGCCCGTAAGGTTGTGCGTATAAACCTCGGCTTTAGAGATATGCATCGCAGCGTAGGCAAGCGCGTCTTTCGTTTTGCGAGCAAGGGCAAGATTGTCGGCGTAGTGGGTGGTGACCACTCAGTAGCCTTCGGTGCTGTTCGTTCAATATCTTCGGTCTACCCTCAGATGGGTGTGCTATTTATCGATGCCCACAGCGACCTTCGCCCAAGCGGTAAGATTTTCGACTACTCCCACCTATCAGTTGCACGCAACATTGTAGACGAGATACCTGCCGTATCGAAGTTAGTTCAGGTTGGCGTACGCGACATGAGCCGTGAGGAGATGGATTTTGCACAAAATCACCCTAAGATTACCATGTTTTGCCACGAGAAACTCACTGCCGAGCGATTCTCTGGCAGAAGCTGGGGTGAAGTTTGTGACGATGTGGTGGCTCAGCTACCCGAAAAGGTCTACATATCCTTTGACATTGACGCCCTATCTCCGGAGTGTTGTCCACACACCAAGCGACCTGTTGCTGGCGGCATGACCTTTGACGAGGCTGTATGCCTTATCAACCGCGTGGCAGAGTCGGGCAGAGAGATTGTCGGCTTTGACCTTACAGAGATTGTTCCCGTTATGGAGTCGGGTGTTGACGCTGCAGTAGGCGCTCGAATGCTTGTAAAACTGTGTGCTGCAGCACTTTGTTCTAAAAAATAGTACTATGAAAAAGATAATTTTAACACTCTCAACCCTTCTGCTGTTCTGCTGCTCAATATTCTCTTGCAAGCAGAGCAGTAACACTCTTGCCACAGAGGCTGACTCGCTAAGCTACGTTATTGGACTTAGCGTAGGACAATCTCTTATCAAATTAGACTCTACTCTCAACGTAGATGCCGTTTGCTTGGCTATTCGCGACGTCTACAACTCTACACCAAAGATGACAATGACAGATGCACGCGACTACTATCTCGGTCAAAAGACCTTCTTTGTCCATGAGAAGGCGGAGAAGTACCAGGAGCAGTTCCTTGCAGATTTACGCAAAAGCAACCGCGAGTTTGTCCGCCTACGCAATGGTGTAACCTACCGCATCATCAAGCTCGGCGACCAGAGCGTGCAGTCACTCGTTTCGCGCGATACGCTTAACTTAGCAATGACAATCTACGACCAGAGCGGCGAGGTAGTTGTAGAAAAAGATACTCTGAAAACCGCCTACCGTGACCTTCTGGAGGGTCTGCGCGAGGTTATTCGTATAACTGGCGATGGTGGTAGCGTAGATGTTTGGGTCCCTTCTTCACAGGCATACGGCTCGGAGGGAAATGCCGAACTTGGCATTGGCGCAAACCAGCTACTGAACTATAAAGTGGATATTGTTGACATAAATTACTACAACAAAAAGAAAAAGTAAATAATTTTTACTACCTTTGCCCCCGCGAATAAAACACACAAACAAATGTATATCAAGATGAAAAAGATTTTTAATGTAGCCATTCTTGCACTCGTATGTGGTGCTATGGCAGTAAGCTGCTGCAACAGTGGCAAGAAGACTCTACTCACAAAGGGCGACTCTTCAAAGATGGATACCCTCTCTTATGCTATGGGTGCAAACTTGGGTGAGTTTGTAAGAACACGTATCGCTGACATCCCATTCAACTTTGAGAAGATGGAGAGCGGTATTGAGGGTGGTGCTTTTGACAAGGCTAAGTGGAGCAACGAGGAGGCTCAGGAGATTTTCCAGACTCTTATCATACCAGTAAACGAGCGCTTTGGTCAGCTTATGCGCCAGAAGCAGGATACTACTGTAACTGCAGAGCCTATTCAGATTTTCGACACTGACGGCCAGCGCGACAGCCTCTCTTATGCTTACGGTATTAACATTGGTGCAGACCTTCGCAAGGGTAACTTCCCTATCCAGCTCTGCTGGTACATGCAGGGTTTCCAGCAGACTCGTAACGGCGAAGGCCTTATGACAACTGAGGAGCTTCAGGCATACCTTCAGAACTACTTTATGGTTGTCTTCCCACAGCAGCAGAAGGAGGCATCTGAGGCATGGCTTGCAAAGATGGAGAGCAAGTCTGGCGTTCAGAAGTCAGATAGCGGTCTTCTCTACAAGGTTGTTAAGGAGGGTGATATGAGCCGTTCTGCTATTGATGACCGTGACGAGGTAACCGTTCACTATACAGGTCGTGACCGCATGGGTGAGGTATTTGACTCTTCACTCTTTGAGAATATGCCTGCAGAGCGTCAGGAGATGCTTCGCCAGTACCAGCCAGATCGTTTTGACGAGAAGGGCAACATCATCGAGAACGAGCCTGTAACCTTCCCACTTAACCGCGTTATCAAGGGTTGGACTGAGGGTATGAAGCTTGTAGGTCCTGGTGGTAAGATTATCCTCTACATCCCAGCTGAGCTTGCTTATGGTGCACATGGCAACCAGGCTATCGCTCCAAATGCAGCTCTCGAGTTTGAGGTTGAGCTTATCGATGTAAAGCCTTACGTTGACCCAGCAGCTGCTGAGAAGACAGAGAACGCTGAGGCTACACCAGCAGAGTAATTCTGATGTCTATACAGCACAAAAGCGACTCCACAGGGGTCGCTTTTGTTGTAGTATGACGTAAGCGCTATCTATTACCAAGAAGAGATAAAGCTATATATGCCACAGCAGCAACGGCTACAATCCAGCGATAGTATGTAAGATATAGGTAGATAACTTCAGCATAGAGCCACTGCTCTGGACCGTAGATGATATACTTATTCTCGTCGCAATCAGCAGCGCGATAGCACTTTAGTGGTATAATAGGGATATAAAAGAGGCTAATACATTGGTATGCGGAGTATGATGTTGCGCTGGGCGTTGAGTATTGTCGTGCAACGGTATATAGTCTAATACCGCAACCGTTGATGCTAAACATCACAGGCTCGCAGTGTTTATAGTCTGTATATGGTTCTGCTCGAAATTGCTCGATAAGGTCACTCTTCACGTAATTTCTCAGCAGAAAAATTAGCGCCACTGCAAGAAGGAGGACAAAGATTTGAAATGGATCCATAAGTAGCATTTTATTGGGAATGTCTATAGAAAAGGGGGCTGCGCAAATATATTGGCAGCCCCCTTACTGTATGGCTGTAGGCTACTTTGCGTAGCTTACAGAACGAGTCTCGCGGATAACGGTAATCTTCACCTGACCAGGATATGTCATCTCATCCTGGATACGCTTTGCAATGTCGTGTGACAGTGCCTCAGACTCTGCATCAGAGAGTTTGTCAGCGCCGACAATCACTCTGAGCTCACGACCTGCCTGGATAGCGTAGGTCTTAACAACGCCGTTATATGAGAGGGCAATATCCTCCATCTCCTTGAGTCGCTTGATATAAGACTCGATAACCTCACGGCGAGCACCAGGGCGAGCACCAGAGATAGCATCGCAGACCTGAATAATAGGGGCGATCATAGATGTCATCTCCACCTCGTCGTGGTGAGCACCAATAGCGTTGCAGACATCTGCCTTCTCCTTATACTTCTCGGCAAGCTTCTGACCGATTATTGCGTGTGGCAACTCTGGCTCATCATCTGGCACCTTACCAATATCGTGCAGCAGACCTGCGCGACGTGCAGTCTTAGGGTTAAGACCAAGCTCAGCAGCCATAATACCTGCAAGGTTGGCAGTCTCACGAGCGTGCTGGAGCAGGTTCTGACCATAAGAAGAACGATACTTCATCTTACCAATCAGACGGATAAGCTCTGGGTGCAGACCGTGAATACCGAGGTCAATAGCTGTGCGCTTACCAACCTCAACAATCTCCTCCTCAATCTGCTTCTTAACCTTAGCTACAACCTCCTCAATACGTGCTGGGTGAATTCGACCGTCAGTCACAAGCTGATGGAGTGCCAAGCGGGCAATCTCACGACGTACTGGATCAAAACCACTGAGGATAATAGCCTCAGGGGTATCATCAACGATAATCTCAATACCTGTTGCAGCCTCAAGAGCACGGATATTACGACCCTCACGACCGATAATACGACCCTTAACATCCTCAGAATCAATATTAAACACTGTTACTGAGTTCTCAATAGCAGTCTCAGTTGCTACACGCTGTATAGATGCTACGATAATACGCTTAGCCTCTTTAGTCGCAGTAAGCTTAGCCTCCTCAATGGTCTCATTGATGTATGCCGCAGCCTCGCTCTTCGCCTCCGCCTTCATGTTCTCCACAAGGGTATTCTTAGCCTCCTCCGAGCTCATGCCGGAGATCTGCTCAAGGCGTGCATTCTGCTCACTCATCAGCTCTGCAAGCTCAGCCTTACGCTGCTCAAGGGCTGCAATCTGAGCCTCCATCTTAGCCTTAATCTTCTCATTTTCAGAGAGCTTACGCTCCAGCTCTTTCTGCTGCTGTTGCACCGCCTGCTCAGCCTGACGCACACGCTGCTCTGCCTCTTTAATCTTCTGATTACGCTCGTTTACAGCGCGATCATGCTCACTTTTGAGTTGTATAAACTTCTCCTTTGCCTGAAGGGCTTTCTCCTTCTTAATCATCTCAGCCTGCGCCTCAGCATCGCGAATAAGCGCCTCAGCACGGGACTTGACCGCCAAGTATGTCAAAACTCCCACTATGGCTGAAACAACTACGGCAACTCCTAAAATTGTGATGTATTCCATAGTTTGTTTGGTTAATATATAGTAAAAAAATGTCTCATTTTTTGGCTGTTAGCTATTGGCTATTAGCCATTAGCTATTTTCACAACATTTTTTTTGTTGTCAGAGTATAGTAGCTACGGTTCATCGTGATAAATTACTGGATGGGACATACTCCTTGTATTTCCCATTCAGGAATTTGAGGGATGTACCGTAGATGCTATGCTATCACAACAAAATAAAAAGACCGCATAAGACTCCTTGTTAGGTAATGACGAATCTGTAAAATAAGTCATGTGTGGGGTTCTGCTTGTTTTCGCAACCTTCCATCGGTACCAGCGGTACTCACCGTTTCCGGCTACAAGGCCTGGTTTTGATAGTTGAGACTGTCCCAATGTAAAAAATGTTCAGTTTCGCAAAACGAAAGGAATCTATGCGGGTAGATTTTAGTATGTAAAGAACGGCAGAGCCTACTTTATACGACTCTCAATCTTCTTTATAAGTTCTGTAATAGTCTGGCTATCAATATCAACACTATTCTCACTCTCTAAACATGTAAGCTCTACAGCAAGGTCCAACGCCACGCGAGCAAGGAAATCACGGTCGTTGTATCCGTCAGTCTTTTCAGCCATCAACTCTACAAGCTGAGCATTTAGTCGACGCTCACCTATACGATACACCTCCTCTAACTGGTCAGGTATATCCAACTCGTAGCGCTTATTGAGCAGTGTAAATGTATGTTTCCTAATAGCCATATTCGTCCAATGTCATCCTAAATTTTTGCCGAGACAATCTCAATGCACTTTTCAACCTCCCGCAATAAACGGTTAATCTGTGCACGCGCAGCCTTATTATCACCACCACTGGTGACTATTGCGCCAGTAAGCTTTGCCTGCGCAAGCGCTCGCTCGGAGTCAGAGAGTTGCTGCTGAAGAGTTCTGATTTTACGCTGCTGCGCTGCTGTAAGCATCTGCAGTCGCTCAAGCTCCTCAGTTGCAAGAGTGTACTTTTCGAGCATTGTGTCAATACTCTTCTCTAATCTCTGTACAATCTCATTCTCTGCCATAATCTAACTATTATAACACAAAGATAGTATATTTTCTGATAACTTCCAAACTTTTTATATCAAACCAAACAGCCTGGGAGAATTAATATATTGGCTTTGTGCGATTTTCGCGACAAAATTAGTATCTTTGTCGCAGCTATGAAACAACATTGGAAAGCGGGAACAATGATCTCTCCGGTGCCGGCTGTGATGGTGAGCTGCGGAGATATTGACGGTCAGAAGAATATTATCACCGTGGCTTGGACGGGCACAATATGCTCTGAGCCGGCGATGTGTTACATCTCTGTTCGAAAAGAGAGACATTCATACGACATGATTCGCGAAAGTGGCGAGTTTGTGATAAATCTTACAACCGTAGCCTTAGCCAAGGCGACTGATTGGTGTGGTGTACGTTCAGGCAGGGATTTTGACAAATTTGAGTATTGCGGACTGACCGCTCAGAGGTGTAAGACAATCTCAGCACCTGCAATTGAGCAGTCACCGGTAAATATAGAGTGTAAGGTTAAGCAGATTATACCTCTCGGCTCACACGACATGTTTATTGCCGAAGTTATGGGTGTAATGGTAGACGAGTCGCTTCTTGACCCAACAACGGGCAAGTTGGACCTCAGCCGCGCCAACCTCTTGGGTTATGCCCATGGTGAGTACTACGCTCTGGGTGAGAAACTTGGCACCTTCGGTTGGACAGTCAAGGGCTCAACACTCAAAAGCGAGAAGAGAAATAAGAGAAAATAGAGAATATGGAACAGCAAGAGTATCTACAAAATTTTGAAAAAACGCTGAGCGAGCAGCTCACGAAGACCCTCTCGGAGAAGGGCCTTCTTGGCGGATATACCTTTGAGGTTGAGGAGCTTACAGAGCTTTGGCATCGTTGTGCACCAGACTATATGGCCGATGCCGTACCACAGATTGCCGACTATCCCCTCGCTGCAATAGCATGGGCAGCATATTTCGGTGCTGGTGCAGCAGTGCTTTGGGATAAGCAGAAGATAACTGAGGGTGAGAATACATACCTACGTCTGCGTGACGCTCGCGGTTTTGACGAGATGGACGAGTATGCCGACTACTTAATGCTTGACAACGGCATTAAGCAGGCTGATATTGAGAAGCTTGAGGATGCATTGCGTAGTGCAGCTCAGAGTGCTGAGACTGCTATTCGCAAGGAGGGCATTGAGCCTCAGAGCGTTATGGCATTCCACATATTTGCCCGCGTAGTGAAGATATTCTTCGCGCTCGGCGCATCTGCAGCACTGCACCTTATGGGATATAAGTACGAGAAGGTCAAGGTCGATTTGCCAAGCTAATGTACACCCTACGCCTAACAACATCTTACGCCGAGAATTGGCGTTACAACATAATGGTTACCCTCAGCATGCGCGACAAAGAGGGTAATCAGGTTGGTTATCACTCTACTGAGGAGTCGCCGCTACCTGTTGGCAGCAATAGCGACTGCGCCCCAGAGGGTTGGCGACGTCGTCGTGAGGTAATGCTCGATTTTGAGCAGTGTCACTGCGTTCGATTCTACATATACCTATTACCAAACTCTCTTCCGCCAACAACTACCCTCGCCGGCTTTGAGACAGAGTTTGCGCTGCAGGTAAAAATCCTCAGAGGCAGTGATGAGATTTTTACCGACAAACTTATGGTAAACTGTTTCGGTGGTTGCGGCAAGGAGTATATCGTCACAATGCCAACAGAGTAGTAACACCACAAAAAAAAGAGAACTCGATTTGAGTTCTCTTTTTTGTGATTATGGAATAGAGTTACACAATGCCCTGCTCCAACATTGCCTGCGCAACCTTCATAAAGCCTGCAATATTAGCACCCTTCACGTAGTTGATATAACCATCCTCCTGGGTACCATACTTAACGCAAGCGGCATGGATAGACTCCATAATATAGTGTAGCTTTTGATCTACCTCGGCAGCTGACCAGCTAATATGCATAGCATTCTGTGTCATCTCAAGGCCTGAAGTAGCTACACCACCTGCATTTACAGCCTTACCAGGTGCAAAGAGAATACCCGCGCTTTGGAACGCAGCTATAGCCTCCGGAGTACAGCCCATATTTGATACCTCGGCAGCACACCAAGTGCCGTTAGCGAGGAGTTCGGCAGCGTCGTCGCCATTTAGCTCATTTTGGAATGCGCATGGCAGAGCAATATCACACTTAATACTCCAAGCCTTCTTGCCAGGGATAAAGGTTGCATCTGGGAACTTCTCCGCAAATGGAGCAACAACATTCTGATTAGATGCACGAAGAACGAGCATATAGTCAAGCTTCTGCTGATTCATACCCTCAGGGTTATATACCACACCATCAGGACCAGAGATAGCGATAACCTTAGCACCAAGCTCTGTAGCCTTTGTAGCAGCACCCCAAGCAACATTACCAAAGCCAGAGATAGCAACAGTTGCACCCTGAATACTCTTACCAGCCTTTGCAAGCATATGCTCTACGAAGTATAGCGCACCAAAACCTGTAGCCTCAGGACGAATAAGCGAGCCACCCCAAGTCATACCCTTACCGGTAAGAACGCCAGTATTATACTCACGAGCAAGCTTCTTGTACATGCCGTACATATAGCCAATCTCACGGCCACCAACGCCAACATCACCTGCAGGAACATCTGTATCAGGGCCGATATTGTTCCACAACTCCCACATAAATGCCTGGCAGAAGCGCATAATCTCTGCATCTGACTTACCCACTGGGTCAAAGTCGCTACCACCCTTAGCGCCACCCATAGGCAGGGTTGTAAGGGCATTCTTGAATGTCTGCTCAAAGCCGAGGAACTTAAGCATTGATGGATTTACCGCCTTATGGAAACGGATACCACCCTTATATGGACCAATAGCACTATTGAACTGAATGCGGTAGCCAAGATTTGTCTGTATCTCTCCACGGTCGTCTACCCAAGTTACACGGAAGGTAAAAATGCGGTCCGGCTCAACCATACGCTCAATAATCTTCGCCTTCTCAAACTCTGGGTGGAGGTTATAGACCTCCTCTATAGACTCTAAAACCTCCTGCACAGCCTGCAGGTACTCATTTTCGCCCGGATGCTTACGCTCAAGCTCCGCCATGATAGTTTGTACTTTCATATCTTTGTAGTTTTAAGGTTTTTGCTTTACAAAGTTAATCAAAATGTGCGGATATGCAAATATTTTGCAAAAATTTATAGCGGAGATATATCAAAAAAAGCCCAGCATTGGATATTTTACCAATGCTAGGCTTTAGGGTACATTTACCCTATATTACGATAGGAATGATGCCAAAATCTCAATTGGATGCAGCACCTTCTTTGTTGTAGACATCTCAATCTGCCACTTACAGGTCTCGCAGTCTGTAGATACTACATCGCACTCAGAGGCCTCAATAGCAGCAAAAAGTGGCTCTCCAATAGCCTGAGAGGTCTGATAGTTCTCCTTCTTAAATCCGTATGTACCCGCAATACCACAGCACTGTGAGTCGAGCTTCACAAGCTCCACATTTGGAATAAGCTTCAGCAACTCAATAGAGTATGGAGTCCAACCAAGGCGCTCAAGGTGGCATGGGCTGTGGTAAGCCACACGCAGACGAGGTGCCTCAGGGTTAAACTTAAGGGTATGGTTTCCGTCACAGAGCAGGTTATATATAAACTTTGTTGCAAGATCTATACTCTCACGCACATCGTGATTATCAAGACCAAGCAGGTGCTCATACTCATCTCTGAGCGTAAAGGTACAAGTTGAAGAGGTTGCAACCACAGCCATACCCTTCTCCACAGCCTTACGGATAGAGGCAAGGTTGGTCTTAGCCTGCTTTTTAGCCTTCTCAACAAAACCGTTAGAGATAAGAGCCACGCCGCAACACTTCTCCTTATCAAGAAGCTGCACGCCATAACCCAAGGCATTAACAACCTTAACAAATGCCTGACCAAGTGGTGGATTATTATAGTTCACATAGCAACCATGGAAGTAGGCAATCTGCTTAGAGAACTGCGCCTGAGCCTTGCGCTGACCACGCATCCAACCCTCAAAAGTTCCAAAAGCATACTTCGGGAAGATACGACGATGGTCGATATTCATCACACCCTCAACGATATGGCGCACCGGCTTAAGCCCAAGGGTTGCATTGACTACTGGCGCTACGAGTGTTGCCATAGAGCCCACAAGGTCGGTATTGGCAAGGGTAAACTCTCGGAGTCCAGGCTTTTTAGCGCTATGCTTAATGCGAGCAGACTGGATAATATCACCAATACGCACATCCGACGGACAAGCCACCTCACAGCGCTTACAGTTTAGACACATAGCCAAACTCTGGTCGTAGAATGCAGGATTCTTCATTCGCAGACGCTCACCATCGGGTCCCGAATGTTTTGGACCTGGATAGAGCGGATTGACAGCCGCCACAGGGCAGTAGACGGTACATACGGTACACTTGGTACACTGCTCAAAGTTATTCTCGCTATACTGTTTCATTGCTCTATCTGTTTATAATATCATCTGCAACCTTCAAAGCTGTGGTCATTGCCACACCTGCGCCACAACCCTCCTTAACTGGATTATAGCCCGACAGTACAGCACCACAAGCGTATAAATTCTCTACAACCTTGCCACCAATCTTCACCTTGAAGGTGTTATCAGTAGCCACGCCACAACTCATAAATGGCTGAGGCTCAAAAATATCACGTGTGGTATACTCGCCACCACTCACTGGCTCTATATCTGCACCAAAGATTGGCTCACGAAGAGAGTCTCGCTCAGCAGTAAGTCCACCACCAATAAAACTTCCAGAGGCAAGGACAAAGTCGTCAGCAGTAAGGGTAATGCCCTTAGAGGTTGTGATACTCTTAATCTGTCCCTCCTCCATAGCATAATCCACTGCGGTATGCGCCATAAATATTACACCACCCATAGACTCAAAGGCACGATTAAGCGCGCGCTCAACCTTTACACCCTCAACAGATGGGATAAGTGTAGGTATTTCACGTATATCTCTATCTGCCAAACGAGAGAGCTGCGAAAGTACATCTACGCTATTGAAGCCCAAAACGGCTGGTAGAAGCACCACATCCTCCTTATCACTCTGGTGTGCAATAATACTTGCCAAAGCCTCGATATTCTCCGTCTTATCCAACGCTCGAGCAACAGTCACTGTACGCATCTCTGTCGGATTATTGCGGCGAATAACCAATTCTGGAAGCTCAAAGGCATGGGTCTTAACCTTAACACCCATACCCTCAAGGTGGTCAACAATAAACTGAGTATAGAAATCAAGAAATCCCTCTGGATAGAGTATTGTTGCACTCTTAAAGTCTACATCCTTACCACTCTTACTTGTAAGCATACCCTCGATAGAGAGCCAACACTCACGCCACTTACCTACAGGAGTTGCGATATAGTGATTCTGCTCCGCACTACCCACTGTAGCAATGCCGGCAATATTAAGTATCTCCGTTGCACGAGTAGCATAAACTTCAACCTGCTCAGCTCCCATCTTTGCATATGGATGAATTGCTGGCAGGCTCTCAATAGCCTTCAATGGTTCTGGAGCGTTATAGAGTCCAAAGCTACATGACGAGAAGTGTAGACAGCTATTTCCTGTAGCCACAAGTGCCACTCTCTTTCCTGCGCGCGCCACCTCAATGCCGCACATAAGCGCTGACAATCCGCCGCCGATAATTACTGTATCGTATCTCATGGTTACTCCTGCTGATTTTTGTTAGACAAATTGCACACACCATCATATAGCCAGCTGAGCATCTCGCCCTCACGCAGAGTATCACCCCACGCAACTGCCGACATACCCTTCCAACGCTCGGCAATAAAACTCTTAAGGTCAGCCTTAGCGCGCTCAGAGCACATCTTAGCCGTTGAAGCCATCACTGCCGCTGCACGACATGAGCAAAGCGAGCCCTGACAAGTACCCATACCTACACGAGTACGACGACGAAGGTCTACTAAGTTATTAACCTTAAGCTCATTTACAGCATACTCAACCTCGCCAACAGAGACCTGCTCACACTCACAAACAAGCGCTCGCTTAGCCGCTGTTGAGCTATCGATATTATCAACTCTATTGCCATGGCGATAGAAAGCCGAGCCCTTCGCTCCGTACGAAGAGATTGCTGTGCGCTTACAATCTCCTGAAGTTGATGTTGAACCAGGAAGAAGAGCCTCGGCTGTTGTACACTTTTTATCAATATTGAGCTTCTTGCAGATAAGGTCTACAGTCCACTCCGCCATTAGACGATAGGTCATAAGTTTTCCACCTGTGATTGTCACAAAACCCTCTACGCCGTCACGTGTAGCGTGGTCAAGCACCACAATACCTCGGCTAACACTTCGACCACTCGGATCATCATCCGAAGCTACAAGTGGACGGACACCTGCATAGGCACGCAAGATGCGTGTATGGTTAAGCGCAGGGGCAAGCATACTTCCCTCACGAAGCAGCAAATCTACCTCCTCACGAGTAACATACATGTCGTCACACTGGTCAAATGACACCTTGCTCGATGTTGTTCCAATAACGGTGATATTATCTCCTGGCACGAGGATATCCGCATCGGCAGGCTTGCGACAACGATTTATAACCACATTATTCACGCGATGACCAAAGACAAGCAGGGCGCCCTTTGCTGGTAGCATATTGATAGTAACACCGGCCTTTGCAGCCAAGTCACGACCCCAAATTCCGCAAGCATTGACTGTAATTGCTGCACGATACTCACCCTTCTCGCCAGAGATAGTATCTGTAACCTTAACTCCCACAACCTTGCCTGACTCAATAATCAACTCATCTACACGGGTATAAGTTAACACCTGAGCACCATGTAGGCGAGCATCCATAATATTGGCAGCCGTTAGGCGGAATGGGTCTACCGAACCATCCGGCACCTTCACCGCACCAATGAGCATCGGATTTACCGAAGGCTCAAGGAGTAGCGCCTCCTTAGGGTCAATAGCCTCGGCAGAGATTCCCGCTGCAAGACACAACTCGATAAACTTCTTCTGAAAGTCGAGTCCATCCTCCGGCAGAGAGATAAAGATTCCGCCTGTATCCTCCACGCAGTGTGAAGCAATACGGCGCAGAATCATATTCTCGCGAATACACTCCTCGGCACTCTCTCGGTCATTTACCGCATAACGAGCACCCGAGTGAAGCAGTCCGTGGTTACGACCTGTTGCACCAGTGGCAATGTCATGTCGCTCAATCAGCAGAGCCTTGATACCTCTGAGCGCACAATCTCGCGCAACACCAGCACCAGTAGCTCCACCACCAATAATAATTACATCAAATTCTCTATTCATTGTGATAATGTGTAGTAAAATGCCCACTTAGCATTTTACGCCACAAAGTTACAATAAAAACAAACACTATAAAAGCAAAAAAGTAAATTTTTTTACACAAAATCACAAGAAAAAGGAAAGAAAAACAAACCAAGCAATGCGAAATAAGTATAAACACCTATCTTTTTGTTTCCTTTTTACACAAAAACATAAGCACAGAGAACAAATTAAGCGACTCTGCCGAAAGCAAAGTCGCTTAATATTGCATTTTACACGCCTACGATAGTGTTACATGCACCCTATCAAAAAGGTGTGCAACGCATTGTGCTTAGTGCATAAACCTACCCGGCAGATCTCTTACGCAACGCACCAAATGGGCATCATGTGGCCAAGCCATCGGATGCATCTCCAAATCTCCATCACCGAAACGGAAGTGCCATACCAAACCTTCACCACCACCGTGACGAGCAGTCCAATAGAGGCCCGATCTCTCACGCAAGTAACACTTTCCATCCAAATCACGCATTCCACCCAATGATAGGAAGATTCGCGGTACGCTGGTACAATAACTATTAGGACCTGAGAACCAGCGGCCCTTCTGACCTCCATCATAGTAGGTGGTCTCATCTGAGTAGTTTACAATCAACTCCTGAAAATCGTGCAAATCGGCCACACGCCAACCCTCTGGACAAGGATCATTGACCTTATTCTTGCATATCTCCATGGTCTCGCTATCATTCCACAACTTCACATCATTTCGCGTCCAGTTGAACCAACCACCCCTTTCGTGATAATAGTGACGATTAGGATACTTTCGTGCCTCGGCTGGAGTTACTGGAGCTGAAACAAGCTCGGCTGTAGTCTTATCAGGGCGCACATTGTT
>CAJGDC010000042.1 GCA_904502005.1 uncultured Alistipes sp. | reverse complement strand
CGGATAAGCTCAGTACCTGTAGTGATATTACCCCACTGGTCAGCACCGCCAAGCTGAACCTTACAGCCCATAGTCTGATAGAGGTGCAAGAAGTCGTAACCCTGAAGAAGCTGATATGTAAACTCAGTAAACGACATACCGTCGCCCTCGCCATTGAAGCGCTTCTTTACAGAGTCCTTCGCCATCATATAGTTTACGGTAATACACTTACCAATCTCACGAGCAAAGTCAAGGAATGAGAACTCCTTCATCCAGTCGTAGTTGTTTACAAGCACCGCAGCATTCTCAGCGTCAGAGTCAAAATCAATAAGACGAGAGAGCTGAGCCTTAATAGCCTGCTGATTGTGACGCAGAGCCGCCTCATCGAGCAGATTACGCTCCTGCGACTTACCACTTGGGTCGCCAATCATACCTGTCGCACCACCAATCAGCGCCACTGGACGGTGACCGCACATCTGAAGGTGCTTGAGAATCATCACACCCACAAGGTGTCCAATATGTAGTGAGTCTGCCGTAGGGTCAATACCCAGGTAGGCAGTTGTCATCTCCTTCTCTAACTGCTCCTCTGCGCCTGGCATGATAGTGTGAATCATACCGCGCCACTGAAGCTCCTCAACAAAATTCTTTCTTGCCATCTTTATAGTGTTAAATCAAATTTCTCAATAAAAAACTTTACACCCTTAGGGTTTATATCCTCAATAAATTGATACCTATCCTCAATCTTTACAGGCATCAACTTAACCTCAACCTCGTTCAGTACCACCTTTAGCACCAGCTGACCCTCTACCCCTGCCACTCCGGCAATAATATCACAAATCTCTGTGCGTGAGTCGTTTAGGTCGCTCTCTAATGCTATTGTTGGCGCCTCAACTGTTATCACATTACCCTCAAAGGTCACCTTATGAAAGGCTGCATTAAAACGTGGATGCGACTTGAGCACCGCCTCAATTAGCTGCTGCTTGTGACTGTTTAGCTTGCTCTCGCTCTGAGGATCAATATAACCCTGACCCTCCTCTAACGACACCTGTGCCGCGCGAGGCATCTGTGTGCGCATTGAGCTGATAATCTTATTCAGAGAGTCCATGCCCTCCCTGCCTATCGACCTGCGCTCAGTCTGCACCTCCACCGGCTTAATAACGTGCGACATTGCAGGCTCTACCTGCTTTGCAGAACTTGTAACCTCAACACCCTGTTGTGCCACCACATTCGCAGGCTGCGCCGCTGCTGATTGTACCCCGGCACATACGACCTGCGCCCTAACATTTGTAACCTCAACACCCTGTTGTACCCCAACACTTGCCACCGGCGCCCCTTGTTGTGCCGCAGGGTTGGACATCTGCGCCCCTTGTTGCACCGCTGGGTTTGCCACTTGTGCCCCAGGCAGGACGGGGAGGGGATATGAGCCTGTTAGAAATTGGTCGTCGTCAAAGTTTTTTTTTTACCAATTTCGGCTATGCGCATAAGCGTCAGCTCGACGAGCAACCTTTGATTTGATGATGCTCTGATAGCCCCGTCAGCAGTAGATAGCTGAGAGATAGCCCCAAAGAGGAACTCGACATCGCACTGAACAGCCTGCTCACGATAGCGAGCCAAAATACCCGCTGGGAACTCTGTTAATGCATCGGCATTGCTCTTGATAACCAACAAATCGCGCATATGCTGGCTCAGTCCGCTCATAAATACCTGCCCAGAGAAGCCCTTTGCCAACACCTTGTCAAAGGCAAGCAGAGCCTCAATATAATTTCCCTGAAGCAGCGAGTTGGTAAAGCTAAAATAGGTATCGTAGTCCAACACATTAAGTGTCTGAGCAACGGTCTTATACTCCAAATTGTTACCACAGAACGAAACCGCCTTGTCAAACATAGACAGAGCGTCGCGCATACCGCCATCAGCCTTCTGAGCAATAAGCGAAAGCGACTCCTCGTCAGCAGTAACGCCTTCGCTATCAGCAATATACCTTAGATACTCCACAGCATCCTCAACACGAATACGATTAAAGTCGTAAATCTGACAGCGTGAGAGAATTGTAGGAATAATCTTATGCTTTTCGGTAGTTGCAAGGATAAAAATCGCGTGCTGAGGAGGCTCCTCAAGGGTCTTAAGAAAGGCATTGAACGCCGCCTGCGAGAGCATGTGCACCTCGTCGATGATAAATACCGAGTAGCGACCCACCTGCGGGATAATTCTCACCTGCTCAATAAGCGCTCGAATATCCTCAACAGAGTTGTTAGACGCTGCATCCAACTCGTGAATATTCAAAGAGCGACCCTCATTAAATGTACGACAAGAGTCACACTCGTTGCACGCCTCTGCCCCTACTGGGGTAAGACAGTTAATCGCCTTAGCAAAGATACGCGCACAAGTGGTTTTACCTACACCTCGCGGACCACAGAAGAGATAGGCATGCGCCAACTGATTTCTCTCAATGGCATTCTTGAGGGTAGATGTAATATGCTTCTGCCCTACCACCGACGCAAAGGTCGCTGGACGATACTTTCGTGCTGATACAATAAACTGCTCCATATACCCTGCAAAGATAGTAATAATTTACGATTTAACAATATCACATCGTCAATATTGCGAAATCACAAATTATTACTACCTTTGCATTGAATATGCTTATTACTATCATTGAGATTTTACTGCGAGGATTGGCAGTTGGAGCAGCGGCATCAATTACGGTTGGTCCCGTGGCTGTGTTGTGTATTCAGCGAACTCTGAGCAAGACCACTCGCGCAGGTGTCTTTTCAGGCTTGGGAGTTGCATGTGCTGACACATTGATGGCTATTATTGCATACTTCTTCTTTGCCATGATGCAGGCGCAGATTGAGAAGTATAGCCACATTCTGAGCATCGTGGGCGGTATTTTTGTGGTTATTGTGGGTGTCTACATCTTCTTCCAGAACCCTGTGCCACAAATTCGTCGCAATCGAGCTGGCAACACCACTCTTTGGAAGGACTTCGCCTCAATGTTCGGCTTTACGATAGCCAACTTTGTGGTTGTTGTGCCATATATTCTCGCCTTTTTTGCCATGTTCGGCGTAGGCACAAGTGGCGATATTAGCGACACCTCATCGCTTGTCAGGGGACTCTTTACCATCCTGGGCTTCTTTGGTGGAGCGTGCGCTTGGTGGATAATGCTCACACTGGTAATCAGCCTATTCCGTCGCAAGTTCCGTCCGCGACATCTGCTTACGATAAACCATGTAGCAGGCATTATTGTTGGTCTGCTTGGATTATATACTATACTCTCTACATTTATCTCAAACACAAATGGAATCTAACGCAAAAAGAAAGATAGTTATCGCCATAGACGGACACTCGTCATGTGGCAAGAGTACCTTTGCCAAGGCTATTGCCGCACGCTTAGGCTATATTTTTATCGATACCGGCGCAATGTATCGCGCTGTTACACTCTACGCCCTTGAGAATGGCGGTATCGTAGGCGGTATCGTTAATGAGGATGCTATTGTGGCACTGCTTGACCAGATAGAGATTAGCTTCCGCTTTAACCCAGCACGAGGAGCGAGTGACATCTATGTCAATGGCGAGTTTGTCGAGGGCAAGATTCGCACTATTGAGGTTAGCAACTTCGTTAGCCCCGTAAGCTCTATTGGCGCAGTTCGCACAAAACTCGTCGCTATGCAGCAGCAGATGGGCAAAAAGCGTGGTGTGGTTATGGATGGTCGTGATATTGGCACCGTTGTCTTTCCCGATGCGGAGCTGAAGATATATATGACCGCCGATGCCGCTGTTCGTGCTCAGCGTCGCTACGAGGAGCTGAAGGCTAAGGGGGACAATGTAAACTATGAGGAGATTCTTGAGAATGTAATCTCTCGCGACAAGGCTGACATGAGCCGCGCCATTTCACCACTGCGCAAGGCTGATGACGCTATTGTGCTTGACAATAGTACTATGACCGTTGAGCAGCAGATGGCATGGTTTGATGCTCAACTTGAGCGTGTGCTGAGCCTATGAAGGTAGTTATCGACAGCCACTCGGGCTTCTGCGCAGGCGTTGTACGCGCTATATCAGAGGCGGAACGTGCCCTCTCGGAGCACGGTGGGGTGTGCTGTTTGGGCGATATTGTCCATAATCGCGTCGAGGTGCAGCGCCTTGAGGCTTTGGGTCTTAAGACTATCAGCCACAGCGAAATCAAACACCTTGATACTAATAGCCGCATGCTTATCCGCGCACATGGCGAACCCCCTACAACATACACCCTTGCAGCAGAGTGCGGTGTAGAGGTTATCGACGCCACCTGCCCCGTTGTGGCAGCACTGCAAAGACGTGTTAAGCGAGCTTATGAGCAGATGGAGCGCTGCAATGGACAGCTTGTGATACTGGGTAAGCGAGGTCACGCCGAGGTGGTTGGTCTGATTGGTCAAGTAGATGGCAACGCTATTGTTGTAGAGTCTGAAGCAGACCTTGAGAGTGTAGACTTCCATCGTCCAATCTACTTCCTTTCGCAAACAACACAGTCGGTGGCACTCTTTGAGCAACTCTGTGACGTTATGAATCAGCGCCTTGTTGATAGCAGTATGCTCACAGCTGATGATACAATCTGTCGCCGCGTATCCTCTCGTGAGGAGCACCTTCGCACTTTTGCACGTAACCACGACGTTATCATCTTCGTCTGCGGCCGTAAGAGCAGCAACGGCAAAGTACTATATAATATATGTCTTGAGGAGAATCCTCACTCCTATAATATTGAGGAGGCATCAGAGCTCAAATTAGAGTGGCTCTCTGGAGCAACCTCGGTGGGTGTATGTGGTGCAACATCTACCCCACTATGGCTAATGGAGAGCGTTGCAAAACAAATTGAAACTATATCTGAGTAATTATGAAAAAATATCTGTTGAGAAGTCTGAAATATTTTCTGACTCTGTGCGTTCTACTTGTGGCACTTATTTGGATAAAGATTAAGTACGAGAATCTGCCGGTAACCTACCTGCAGATGCTTGAGATATACTTCAGCCAGTGGAATGGTTGGGCTATGGCGGCAACTATCGTGCTCCTGAGCGCCACATATCCTCTCTTTGGCTTTGTGCGCCGAGAGGTTAGTGCCGACATTACTGCCGACCTGCAGCAAATTGAGGCTGCTATGGCAACCGTTGGGCTTAAACTTTGCTCAAAGAGTGATAACAGCCTAATTTTCCGTGCTACGGGTCTGCAACGTATAACACTCCTCTTTGAGGACGATGTCACCGTTGAAAGTAGCAATAATGGTGTTACCATCAGCGGACACCGCCGAACTGTTGTTCGCGCCGTGATTCGCCTTGAGGGATATTTGACAAACAAAAGACGAGATGAGTAAACGACTTATTTATAGCCTTATAGCTCTTATAGCTATCTGTGCAACAACTCTTTACGCCACACGTAACGACTTTGGCCTTGGTCGCAATATGGAGATTATGGTCAATCTTATGCGTGCCGTAAGTACAGATTATGTAGATTCACTTGACTCTGATAAGATTATGCGCCATGCCGCTGATGGCATTATGCGCAACCTCGACCCATACTGCACCTACCTCTCCGAGGAGGAGATGAAGGAGTTTCGTACCCTCACAACCGGTAAGTATGGAGGTATTGGTGCCGTAATTCGTCAGGATAGCAATGTTGTCCGCATCGCTGAGCCGTACAAAGGCTCTCCGGCTGATAAGGCGGGGCTGAAGATAGGCGATAAGATTGTTGCCATAGATGGCAAGAGTGCCGTAGGCATGAAGACCAACGAGGTGAGTGACATGCTTCGTGGCGAGCCAAATACAACGGTCAAGGTCACCGTTGAGACCATTCTTGACGGCTCACGCCAGGAGCATAAGATTCGTCGTGAGCGCATATCAATCCCTTCAATCGGCTATGCAGACTACGTAGCACCAGGTGTTGGATATATTCTCCACTCCGACTTTACTGACGACTGCTACACCGAGATGCGTACAGCTATTGAGACACTAAAGAGCAGGGGTAAACTCGAGAAACTGATTCTCGACTATCGCTCTAATGGCGGAGGTGTGCTTCAGAGTGCCGTCAAGGTGCTATCTCTTTTTGTGCCAAAGGGTACTATGGTTGTAGAGATGAAGGGGCGTGGCAAAGGCGAGAGCAAACGCTTTACTACCGAGTACGAGCCACTGCTGCCAAATATTCCGCTTGTAGTGCTTATTGGCGAGAATAGCGCCAGCGCTGCCGAGATTGTCTCTGGTGCACTTCAAGACCTTGACCGCGCAGTGCTTATAGGCTCACGCAGCTATGGTAAGGGACTGGTACAGAGTACCGTTCCTCTCGGTTTTGGTAGCTTTGGCAAGATTACCACTGCCAAGTACTATATCCCATCGGGTCGTTGCATACAGGCTATGCGATACACAAACGAAGGTCGTGCACAATCTGTTCCCGACTCTCTTATTGGCGAATTCCGCACCGCTGCAGGTCGTAAAGTCTACGACGGCGGTGGCATTATGCCGGATAGCAAGGTGGATGCAGAGTACGTCAGCGCCTTTGCTGCTACGCTCTACCTTATGGGAATTATTGACGATTTTGGCGATGAATACTACCGCAAAAATCCGGAGCTACAGATAGACCCTAAGAGCTTCTCAATTACAGAAGATGATTACAAAGAGTTCTGCACACTTGTTCAGAGCAGAGATATTCCATACAAGTCCGACTCACGCATAGCTGTCGAAAAGCTTCGCAAGGCGCTTGAGAAGGAGCGCTACAACAACAGCGAACTTTTGGGTGCCATGAAGGCTATTGAGCAGAATCTCAAGGATGACAAGATGAGCAACCTTGTCACCTTTAAGAGCGACATTATACGCACAATCAATGCCGACATAGCTCTACGCTACTGCTACTCAACTGGCCGTACAGCTAATGGACTTATGCACGACAAGGGTATTGAGGCGGCGCTTGCAATGCTTGCTGATTCAACTCGCATGCACCACATTTTAACTCATCAAGATACAACACGTAAGTAATTTCAATGATAAAGAGGGTACGCAAAGGTCTGTCAAAGTCTGGTCGCACAATACTCCTTGTATTGGGCGCGCTCATTGTTAGCGCCTCACTCTATATCACCTACCAGATGGCGGAAAACCTCTCTATCAAGGAGCGTCACGATGTTGAGTTGTGGGCTGCCGCAATGGAGCGCGTAAACCGCGAGGCTATGGGCGACTATATGTCCGACCCACTCGTCTCCTCTATTATCAACAACCGTAATAATATACCATTTATTATTACAGACGAGAATCTACGCGTTGTGTCATATCACCTTATCCCTGAGGAGGATATTAAAGATACCGAGAAGCTGCACGCCATTCTCGACCACATGGCAAGCCATAACACCCCTATCATCGTCAGGTTCTGGTGGACGGCAGAGCATAACCACATCATCTTCTATGGCAGGAGTACCACGCTTGTGATGCTCTACTTCTTCCCATTTGTGCAGATGATTGTAATTATCGCCTTCGTGGTGCTGATTTTCGTCGCCTTCCGCTCTTCAAAGCAGGACGAGCAAAACCGCGTATGGATAGGTCTTGCCAAAGAGACAGCTCACCAGCTCGGCACGCCGACATCCTCGCTGCTCGGCTGGATAGAGTACCTCAAGGACCAGAATGTAGACCCTATGGCTGTCGAGGAGATGGAGAAGGACTTGTCACACCTGCGTAAGATTGTAGACCGCTTCTCAAAGATTGGCTCCGACACCCCACTCGCCCTTGCCAATGTAAATGAGATTGTTGGCGACTGCGTAATCTACTTCCGCAAGCGTATTCCACGCAATGTAACCCTCGACTATAACGGCTTTACATCAGAGATTGTCCATGCAATGCTCAACAGCGCCCTTTTCGAGTGGGTGGTTGAGAATCTGCTCAAAAACTCTCTTGATGCACTGCAGGGCCATGGCGAAATTTCGGTGCGCGTATGGGCTACAGAGAGCAATGTGATGATTGACGTGCACGATACAGGCAAAGGAATCGCCAAGAGTAACTGGAAGAGAATCTTTGAGCCTGGCTTTACCACCAAAACACGTGGCTGGGGTCTGGGACTCTCACTCTCGCGCCGTGTTGTTGAGGAGTATCACCGTGGAAAGATTGCCGTCGTAGACTCCGTAATCGGCAAAGGAACAACTATTCGTATAACCCTCAAAAGAGCCTTTGAATAATGCCACTACCAATACTTGACCATACGATTACCGCCGAGCAGGCCTTTGGTAGTAGCTCTACTCTTGTACTGGGCGAATATGCCGACACTCTATCCCTCTCGCTACACTCCGGAGCGCTCTTTCAGATAGCTGTGTTGGCTATAGGCTTTGCATACACATTCTTTATTGTCCGCTACTGGGACTTTCTGCGCTACTTCATTATCAGCACCCTCGGCTTCCACCAGAGCAGTAGCGACAAGGCGCATATCAACCCCGGCGAGCAGACCAATATCGAGGTTGTGATGATTATACTGGGAGTTTTGACCCTCGCACTTGCAGCCCTGCGAGGCGTAGAACTTTGGGGGGCAAATCTTGTCGCCAATATCAGCACTCAGGTAGCAACGTGGGTTGTTGTCTTTGTCGCCTTAGCGGTGCTGTTGCTCATGTTCGCCTTCCAAATTGGCGCCGTATATCTGGCATCACATGTCTGTGAACGCAGCGATGTTGGACATGCGCTTATTGAGATTAAGAGCCTATATCTTGCCGTTGGATTTGTAGTTATTATCCCCTTCGGAATCCTCTTTCTACTCTCTCCAACCATCCCCGCGATTATAGGTCTTTGCGGTGCACTTCTCTGTGGTTTAATCGCTGTAATTATCTTTGTTAAAGAGACTTTTTTATTCTTTGTTTCTCAAAAAATTTCAATTTTACATTGGATTTTGTATCTTTGCGCCCTGGAAATCTTCCCCATCACTCTCATTCTATCGCCATTTCTGCGTTGAGAGTATCTGTGGAAGGGATTTTTAGTAAATTATGGCAGAGATTAAACGAATTTTAGTATCGCAGCCAAAACCTGCGATTCTTGAAAAATCGCCCTTTTTTGAGCTGGCGAACAAGTACAACCTCGAGGTGGATTATCGTCCACTTATAGAAGTTAAGGGAGTCACCCCAAAAGAGTTCCGCTCTCAGCGCGTAGAGATTCTTGCGCATACAGCGGTCATCTTTACCTCACGCACAACAATTGATAGCTTCTTCCGCATCTGTGAGGATGCTCGCATCACCGTACCTGAGACAATGAAGTACATCTGCTCTACCGAGGCAATCGCCCTCTACCTGCAGAAGTATATCGTCTACCGCAAGCGTAAGATTTCGTTTGCAGATGGTACCTTTACCGGCATTGTTGAGCAGATTGTAAAACATAAGGACGAGAAGCTGCTACTCTCACTCTCTGAGCCTCATAAGCCCGAGATTCCAGAGGCACTGACTCGCCTGAAGATTAACTACACCCCAGTTATCCTCGCTCGTACCGTGGCGAGCGATATTAGCGCCGAGGAGCTTCAGAGCTACGACATGCTGCTCCTCTACTCTCCTTGGGAGGTTAAGGCACTCTGTGAGAAGATGAGCGCAGAGCAGATGCCAGTTATCAGCACCTTCGGCGAGGGCACCCTCCGCCTTGCATCAGAGAACCACCTTCCCGTTAAGGCATCAGCCCCAAGCCCGGGCGCACCTTCACTGGCAAAGGCTGTAGATAACTATATCTCCGCAGTACTCGCCGGTAAGGAGATTGAAGACGTAGAGTTCGCTGAGAATGAGCAAAATGAGGAGTTCCTCCGCACTCAGCAGACCAAGCTGGCTAAAAAGACCCGTACACGTAAGAAGTAGACTCATCGGTAGGCAATGAATAGCTTGACCAAATCAGAACGATTGCACTCCTATGGAGCTATTCGCCGACTCTTTAATGAGGGCCGCAGTGGCTTTGTCTACCCATTCAGATTTGTATACTATACAGAGCAGAGCACCTCACCAGAGGTGGCTCTGCTCTTCTCTACTCCTAAAAAGTTCCATAAACGAGCAAATAAACGCAACACCCTCCGTCGTCGTATGCGCGAGGTGTATAGACTCAATAAGTCTCTTATTTACAATACTCTTGGCGATAACCGCATAGAGATTGCACTGGTCTACTCAAGCAAGACCATCCACGACTATCAGACAATCGAACATGCAATCAAAAAAGTCCTCGAACAAATATCTGCAGAGCTGTAGAAAAATCCTCAGCCTACCACTTATCGGACTCGTGCGACTATACCAACTCTGTATCTCACCACTCAAGCCCGCCAGCTGCCGATTTACACCCACCTGCTCCCAGTACGCACTCGAAGCACTACGTAAATATGGCCCCGTAAAAGGCTCATGGCTCACACTTAAACGAATCCTTCGCTGCCACCCCTGGGGCGGTAGTGGCTACGACCCCGTGCCATAAGCTACGCAGTACTGCCCGCTTTTTGAAAAAAGCAGGGCGTGCAAAAACTTTCTGAAAAACTTCGTTTTTCTTCCGTGCTGATGCGGATTTAGGGTAACTCTGCGAGTTATTGAAATAAAAAATAGACCTAATCAGTTTTCAAGCAAGCTTGACCTTTGGTGGATATTTTCTCTTTCACTGCCTTGCGGCAGCAACCTAAATCCGAATATCAATCACAGCCCCGATCCATTTTGTCGTCAAAAGGTAGTAGTTGCTGTGCATCGTGAAAAAGAGCAGTCGCGGATAGTACAAAACGTACAGCCGCGACTGCTATTTAAGGGATGTGCAGCAAATGCTGCCTTTTCACGACAAAATACTAGTTCGCGAAGTTAATTGTGATAGGATACTCCAAAGCCTCAATCTTGTAAGCACCAGAAGTACCTACCATGATTGTCTCGTCACCGCGAGTAGAGATGATAAGAACATACTGGTTCTCGCCCTCGCCCTTTGCGATTGCCATACGGCCGCTCTTAAGCTCGAAGAACTCCTCACCCTCAACGAATGAAGTAAAGCCACCAGTAACATTCTCACCTACTACATAAGCAGACTCGATGTTACCATTCTCAGTAACGAGGTTGAGCTTGAACTGACCATTGATGCTGTTGCTGATAAGGGTAACGTTGTTGCCATTAACAGTTGCATCAAATGCCTTGAAGCCCCATTGAGTAAGGTTAAATGGCCAAGTTGCAACCTGTGCAACATAACCGAGAGGACCCATATACTGACCACGGATAATTGTAGGCTCGTTGGTAGCAGCATTTACAGTGTAGATATTGAACTCAAGAAGGTTCTGATCAGAATCTGGCATAGCTGTCATGAGGTTGATACCGTAAGGGTTGCCATCAGCATCAGCGCCCATATCACCTACAGGAAGATACTCAGCACCAGCAGCGCTTATAAAGAGGGTGTAACCTGGGTCAGCAAGTACGCAAGAAGCCTCTGGAAGAGCCATTGAATCGAATGAACCTGTAAGAGATGGATAGAAACCATTAACCATGTAGCCAGCATACTGTGGCTGTGAGAGGTCATACATAAAGAGTGAAGCCATATCACCAGTCTCTGCATTAGAGAGCATGAAGTACATACCTGGAAGACCTACAGCAGTAGACAAATCGATAGACTGCTCAAGGTTAGTGAAGTACATCTCAACAACATTGATACTCTTCTTAGCAGTAGTTACAGCAACAACAGCGCTGATAGCCTGCACGCCCTCAGAGTTCTCAACAGCAGCGTAGAAGTCGTACTCTGTATCTGGAGTAAGGTTCTCAACTGGAACAGCAACCTCCTTGTTAAGGTCAGTAGCAGCAAGAGCAACACCGTCAGCAAAAACCTTAGCAGCGTTTACGCCCTCAGTGTACTTAGGAACAGCAAGCCAAGCAGCCTTAGTAGCGTTCTTAGTAGTTACCCACATAAGGAAAGCGTCCTCATAAATCTCATCCTCATCAGCCTTTACGCTAACCTCTGGAGCTGGAACAGCTACAGCAGCCTGACCAGTGGTCATTGTAATAGTGTTTGCATAAGCGTTGTGAGCGAAGTTCTTTGCATAAGCATAAATCTTGTACTCAGTAGTGTACTTAAGCTTGCTAACAGTTACATCCTGCTTAAGCTCAACATCCACCTGAGCGTCAAGATAAGAAGCGCTCTCAATATCCAACTCTGGCTCAGCCTCAACCTCTGGGTTTACAGCCTCTACCCAATAGTAGATATCGTCAGCACCAGTAGCCTCAACGGTAAAAGTAACATTGTTACCATCTACCACACCAGCAGTAAGTGAGATATTCACTGCCGGATAGTCACCCTCTATGTCTGCATTGCAGGCTGTGAACGAGCATACAAGAGCCAGCAAAGATGACATCATAAGTAAAAGTCTAAATTTTTTCATACGAATAAATATTTAGTAATTAATAATTGTAATAACATGGCCTCTTCGGCATAAAATCCGCTTTTAATACCGATTTGCAGTGCAAGATATAAATAAATTTTTTCAAAACAAAATCTTCCAACACTTTTCTGTATTGGAAGAGTCTGATTTTGTGTTACGAATTGTAATTTTTAGGCTATGTTTTATAACAATTTGTAATACACTATCTATAAAACCACTATAACTATTGAAGAGTTAGGGGGTTATAAAAAAATCTTAAAAAATTTTCAATTCTCTGTTTCTAGCAGTTTTTCAACGGCTTTTCGCCCCTCATCGCCCAAAGAGACGGTATATTGATTTACAAAGAGTGCTATGTGTTGATTTATAACCTCATCCTCCAGCTCTTGAGCATGTTGCTTTATAAACTGTCGTGAAAGTGTCGGATTATCAAAGGCAAAGCGCACCGAGTCGGCTAGGAGCCTTTCAAACTCCACTCTTATCTGCTCAGCCACCTCGCGCTTGATAACTATTGCCCCCAAAGGCAGGGGTAAGTTACTCTCCGCCTCCCACAGCTTACCCAAGTCGGCAACAAGCTCAAGATTACGACGTTGATAGACAAATCTCCCCTCGTGAATCAGCACGCCCGCATCGGTCACTCCACTCTCTACAGCCTGTGCAATCTCTGAAAATAGCATTGGCACAACTCTCTCCACCTGAGGGAAGTAGCGCAAAAGTAGAGCATTAGCCGTAGTATGCACCCCTGGCGAGGCGACCGTTTTAATCTCTCCACTATCACCCTTGCGACGAACAAGAAGCTGACCATTTCCACGCCCCAGAGCCGAGCCGCTATCAAGGAGGATATACCTATCTGCAATCTTCGGATAGACCGAGTAACTAATCTTTGAAATATCTGGCGACCCCTCAAGAACACCCAGATTTAGCTCCTCAATATCCTTATACTCTACCTGCAATTCAAAATCATGCGCGATGCGGTTGTTGATTATCGCATCAAAGGCGAAGGTATCATTTGGGCAGGGCGAGATATGCAATGACAATTTTTTCATCAGTAAATCTTTTTTATTATCCGCGCAAGGTTGTTAAGAGCCGTAGGAATATCCCACTGTTCACGCAAGTCAGAGACATAGTTCGATACAGCGCGAATCTCTCCACATGGCACACCAAAATGGTGACAGACCGCAAAAACCGCAGCACCCTCCATATTCTCTACCTTTGCCCCACAAGGCTCTGCGCCCACAGCCAAAACTGTATTAGAGACAACCTCTGGTAGCGGAATGGAGAGCGTAGCGCGATACTCTTTTCTATACAGGGTAGGAAGTGACGTTGTCTGCTCAACAGCGACACAGACCACATCACCCACCTTGAGAGAGCAGTCATACGCCCCTGCAATACCACAGAGCACCACACTCGTAGGCCTCTCTCGCTCCAGTATCTCCATCATACCAACAGCCGCCTCCACAGCACCCACGCCGCAAACTGCCGTCTGCACATCACCGCACAGCGAACGTACAGCCGCAGCCTCCATATCTGTTGCAAAGAGAAGAAGTGGCTTCATACTACTTACCAACTACAGCCTCCAGCTCCTCTACTGTAACAGGAATCTTCTTATCGCCGCCGATAACTACTCCGCCATTCTCAGTTACGATAACATCGTCCTCAATGCGGATACCGCCAAAGTCGCGATAAGAGTCAAGCTTGTCGTAGTTTACAATACCACGATATAGACCCTCATTACGAGATTTATCAATCAACGCAGGGATAAAGTAGATACCCGGCTCATTGCTCATAACTGTTCCCGCACGGAGTCGCCATGAGGCACGATGTACACAAGTAGCCTCCTGAGCTGCTCGCTCGGCAATAGCACTAAAATCGTAGCTACGCTCGCCAATAGCCTCGCAGTCATGGACATCAATACCCATACCATGAGATAGTCCGTGAGGCATAAAGAGATACATAGCGCCTGCCGCTACGGCATCCTCAGCACTACCATTGATAAGACCCACGCCCTTAAGTCCCTCAGCAAGGGTTATAAGCGCCTTGCGATGTACATCCTCCATGTACATAGCACCTGCACGCATATTCTTCGGAGCCTCCTGGTGCGCTGCAAGGACAATATTATAAATATCGCGCTGGCGCTCAGTAAACTTACCGCTAACCGGATATGTTCGTGTATGGTCAGAGCAGTAGTTCTCTACGCTCTCACCACCAGCATCTACAAGTAGTAGTTTCCCACTCTCCAGTACGCCATTGTAGTTGTGGTTATGCAGTGTCTCGCCATGCTGCGACACGATAGAGGTAAATGATATACCACCACCATAGCTCAGCGCCACACCCTCAATAGCACCTGCAATCTCGCGCTCAACAACACCCTCGCGACACATCTTCATCGCTGTTGTGTGCATAGCGTAACCGATATGGAATGCACGCTCCATAGCCTCAATCTCCTCTGCACTCTTAACCTCGCGCATACCCGCTACAGCAAACATCAGCTCAATAGACTTATCGCGGTGAAGCTCCTCTGGACTCTTACCAAGCAGCGAGCAGAGCTGCAGCGTCGTCTGACCACGATATGGTGGCAAGTAGTGAATCTCTACTCCGCTCTTCTTAATGCTATCGACATAGCCCTGCAATGCTGCGAGTGGAAGCGTTTTTGTCACGCCCACCTGCGCTGCCAGCTGAGCCACAGTAGGCTGTGGACCCATCCAGATAATATCGTCAACGGTAACATCGTCACCAAAAATCATCGCCTCACCACTCTGACAATCTATAACACCAAAAAATTGAGGTAGCGTAAGACCAAAGTAGTAGATAAACGTACCATCCTGACGGAAGTGGTATGCATTATTTGGATAGTTATATGGAGCCTCCGAATTTCCCGGAATAAGAATAACTCCATTACCAATACGACGGCACAGCTCTGCTCGTCGTGCTACATAAGTTGCTGCTGAAAACATATTTATAAAGTTTTAGTTTTACAAGTTATAATAATACTCTTCCCCTCTGCATTGTGCTCAACACTCTGCCCGGGAGATATTGTTTCCCTTTGAGATTGACCCTTTTCCTGAAGAGCATACTCAATCGCGCCACACTCTACGCCAAGAATGGTTAGCTGACACTCTGCTACACTACACACCTTAGCTGTGCCATCTATTTTCGCCACTGCTCCAGAGGTCTTATCCTCAACAATCATCTCAATAATAGCCAGCCCTTGCTCGGCGGTGCAACTACTAAGGTCTAAATTACCATCAGCAAACTGCGCGACAAAGCTGCTCTGGTCTGCAAGGGTGCACTTAACCTCGCCCGTAAGCTTGTCATCAACCCATACGCCCTCAAAGTAGACGTCATCTTTACGCATACATCCACGACCACTGCGCTTGCCATGGCAGAAATTTCCCTCGTAGTAGTCCTCGCTACAGTCATCAACCCACACGCCAATATATCCATCACCATGCGGCACACCATCCTTAACCTCTCCGTCGTAGAGCATGCCGTCATACCCCTCTACAAAGTAACGCATCTCGGCATTTCCGGTCTGATTACCATGCTCCCAATGTCCCGAATATCTCTTCATTGCGACATTATAACCGAGCAGGTTTGTGTATGGGCGCTTAGCATAATTCTTCTCACCTTCGCCATGCGGAAGGTGATTATTGTCACTCTCACCGATGTAAAAGTCGTCTGTTATATTGTCATATCGGTGATGATTCCACGCAAAGAAACACTCCTCATCATCTGCCATCTCACGCCCTAAACTCCAGTAGCGCAGGGCGAGCTTTATATCCGACTCTCCACTCGGCGACAGATAGCCCTTATATGCCATCCTACCCGCCATATAACAGCACTCATAATTCTCAAGCTTTATAGACATGTTAATGGCGTTCAACGACTCTGACCAATGGTTCATCTTGTAGTGCGCCAGTGCCATCATATTGTATGCCGTAGAGAGATAGTCTACATAGAGCACCGTTCTCAGTGGAGCCTCATCTTTCAGAGTGTTATAAAACAACACAACACGATTGGCATAGAAGAGGACCATGTCGTATAGTTCAACATCAGCATAGTGACCCGCCAAGCGGAGATTAGCCCCTGGCTCGCCCATATCGCCGGCCAGCTTGTAGAGCTCAATTGCCCCCTCTATATCTCCACTCGCCGCAAGAGCCTCACCCTTCTGACGAATATTCTCTAATTCAACTAAACTCATGGCTCTACACTTTATAACCCCCAAACTATGTTGCTAATTGAAGGTAATATTCACCCTGCGGATAAACCCCTCACTATCTATAGTTGCAGTGGCGCTCTCACCCACCGATATAGTAGCAAGAGTATCCCCACATGTATAGGTTACCACACCATCCTCAACCTTGACAATAGTAAGCAGCTGCTGTGCCTCCACACTACCTGCTGAGTATATAACTAACACATTATCAGTAGTGTATTCGCCCTCTTTTGCAGGTATTAACGCCACAATACTCTGCTCTGATGCCTCACAATAGAGCTCCACAACAAGCGTCTGAGTGGTATCGCACTCTGCCAAGATACAACTACTGTAGTCTAAAACATCATCTGTCCAGACACCACGAAAAACCTTTTTGTACCCCAGCGAGCATATTCCTCGACCATTTTTGCGGTCGGATTTCCAATAACAGCCTATCTCTACGTCATCCACAATCTCTACGCCCCAATCCTCGCGCTTGCCATGCTCAAACACATGAACATGGGAGTTATCTGTACCATTTGCAAGTGTCACTCGTAGCTCGCCCTTGCCATTTGGGGTATCATCTGCCCAATTACCAGCATATCTGACACGCCTATACTCTCCATCAAAATAGTATTCCATAACACCCCAGCCACTCTTCACGCCGTGACACCATTGTCCCCTATAACTCTTTGGGGCTATGCTATATCCAAGCCAATGGCTATACTCACCGTGGGCATAGTCCATAGTCCCCTCACCGTGAGGCAGACCGTTCTCATCTGTCTCGCCCTTGTAGATAGGCTCTTCTATATCCTTATACATATGCTTGTTGTCTGGCTCAATACAATTATCATCACCTGCTTCGGCACCCATCTTACAATACTCTGATGCCTCCTGCTCGCGCTTAATTCTATAGAGATCTATCGCTTGCTGGCGCAACTTCAAAATATCATCCGTAATCATCAGCCTACTACTATTGCTCTACGTATTTGATAGTTACCTTATGGATGATATCGTATTCGTAGTCTTCGTCATATATTGTATATTTCGCACTTCTGCTATAACCGTGCTGGACCTTCTCTGCTGGAGCTATTGTGCCCACCTGTACGGTATTACTCTCTGAATATGAACCATCAACGCGGTACTTCACCACGCCATTCTCAATACTCAACACCTCAACCAGCGGCTCTGTCCGCTTAAATCCATCATCCTTAAGCACCGCCAGACCATCAGTAATTCTGCACACGCCAACTCTCGCCTCAACAAGCGCAACAATGCGTCTGCTATATTGACAGCCGCTGTGTTCGAGGGTAACTATAAGTTTTGGACTCTGCTTTGGCTCAATAAAGTCACAACTATCAAGATCCAAATTGTCGTTGTGCCATACACCCTTAAACTGTTTACCT
>CAJGDC010000041.1 GCA_904502005.1 uncultured Alistipes sp. | reverse complement strand
TACTGGCTTACCCTCCTGAACACGGTAGAAGTCGATGTGAAGAATCTGCTCACGAATTGGGTGATACTGTACATCACGAAGAACAGCGAGCTCCTTCTTACCGTCGATGTCAAGCTCAACGATGTATGAGTTTGGAGTGTAGATAAGTGGCTTTACAGCCTTCTCATCGATAGCGAAAGCTACATTCTCACCACCACCATAAATAACACATGGGATAAGACCCTGACGGCGAACTGCCTTAGTTGCCTTCTTACCGTAATCGGCACGAGGCGCTGCTTGAATAGCAAGAGTTTTCATTGTAAAAAATAAATTTAATGTTATTACCTACGGCGGCACTCAGTCTGCACCCGCAGTGCAACCCCCATAACCGCCTGATTTCGGCTGCAAATGTAGAACAAATTTTTTAGACTACCAAATCTGTATAGCTTTTAGCTATTATTCTCTGCTTTATGCTCTACTTACGGGTAAAGTGGAGGGCTGCCCAGCCGGCGTGGTGGCGCTCAGCAGTAAGGGTGAGACCACGAGAGGTGGCAGCGGTGGTCATAATTGCAACATCCTCGTCCAAAAAGCCGCTGAAAAGGATATCTCCACCAGGGGCAAGGCAGCGGAGGTAGTTGTCCATGTCGGCAAGTAGAATATTGCGATTGATATTGGCGAGGATAAAGTCGTAGTGTTTGCCCTCAAGTACACGAGCATCGCCCAGAATTGGGGTAATGAGGTGTGCAACACCGTTTGTAGCGATATTCTCTGCACAATTTTCAAAGGCGAAGTCGTCGATATCTACGGCATCGACAGCCTTTGCTCCACGATGGCATGCGGCAATAGAGAGAACACCCGTACCGCTTCCCATATCTAGTCCGCACTTATCCTTAAGGTCAAGGTCAAGAATTAGCTGTACCATCATGTTGGTTGTGGCGTGGTGGCCTGTGCCGAAAGACATCTTTGGCATGATGACAATCTCAAACTCGGCATTTGGGTTTGGGGTGTGGAATGGGGCGCGAATCATCACTCGGCCCTCAACATCTACAGGCTCAAAGTTGCTCTCCCAGAGGGCATTCCAGTTTTGTGCCTCTATCTGAACATATCTATACTCTGCAATGCCGTACTGTGCAAGCACTGCATCTGCATCGGCCTTGCAATCTACAAGGGCATCTTGAGGGATATATGCCTTGAGCATACCCTTCTCGGTTGTAAAGCTATCAAAAGGCAACTCGGAGAGCTCGGCTGTAAGAATCTCGGCAATTTCTGCACTCGGAACAGAAATATTTAACTCAATGTAGTTCATATTATGTAAAATTTTGTATCTTCGCTGTGCAAATTTAACAAAATTATGGCACAAAATAGCGAAAAGTGGGAGAAAACCATTCAAGGATACAAAACATATATTCGTTTAGAGAAGAGTCTCTCGGATAATAGTGTCGAGGCATACGTTAGGGATATAATGATTTTTGCCAATTTTATCCTTAGGGAGTATGATGTTCTTCCTGCTGATGTTGAGAGTGAAATGATAGAGCGTTTTATTGTTCATCTACATAGGATAAACCACTCCAGAGCATCTCAGGCGCGTGAGATAAGTGGGGTGAAGAGTTTCTTTAACTATCTGTTGATGATAGATAAGATTGAGAGCTCGCCGGCGGAGTTTATCACAGCACCAAAGGCGGAGAGAACTCTGCCAGATGTGCTGACGGTAGCTGAGGTTGAGAGGATAATCGGATGTATAGACACAACGACGGTAAAGGGTCGTCGTGATAGGGCGATGTTGGAGTTGTTGTACTCTTGTGGGTTGCGAGTGTCGGAGCTTATATCGTTAAAGATGAGCGACCTATTCTTTGGCGAGGGGTATATTCGTGTGGTTGGCAAGGGCGACAAACAGAGGTTGGTGCCTATAGGAGGTAGGGCGATGGAGTATGTGATGCAGTATATAGACGACCGTCGTGACATTGCAAAGAGTAGTGGTGAGCAGGTGCTCTTTTTGAGTAATCGTCGCACTAAATTGACTCGTGTGATGATTTTTACGATTATTCGCAACGCGACTTTAGAGGCTGGAATTACCAAAAATGTAAGTCCTCACACCTTTCGTCACTCCTTTGCAACACATTTGCTATCAGGTGGAGCGAATATTCGCCAAGTGCAGGATATGCTTGGGCATCAGAGTATTACAACGACAGAGATTTACACACACCTTGACCCTGAGCATTTGCGTGGGGCAATATCAAAGATAAAGCTATGAGGAGTTACAAGGCGCGTGGAATAGTGCTCGGCACGGTAAAGTATGGCGACAAGGCGGTGATTGTCAATATGTTCACCGACACTTTTGGTCGTCAGAGCTATATTGTGCAGGGGTTAGGTTCGGGTAAGGGGCGTGGAAGTAAGCTCGCCTACTTTCAGCCACTTTTTGCGCTGCAATTTGAGGGGATAATCTCTGATAAAAGCGAACTGCATCGTCTGAAAGATGTGCAGAGTAGCATCGTTTTGCAGAGCACTCCGTATGATATTCGAAAGTCTACTATTGCACTATTTATGGCGGAGGTGCTCTATCGTCTTATTGGTGAGAGCGAGGCGAACAGTCAGCTCTTTGATTTTGTATATGGTAGTATTGAGGCGTTGGATGCTATTGACGAGGGGGTGGCGAACTTCCATCTTTGGTTTTTGGCTAATATAAGTCGTTTTTTGGGTTTTGCCCCTGGAAATGAGTATGTTAAGGATAGCTTCTTTGATATGCGAGAGGGGTTATACACACCTATAGAGCCTGCGCACAATAAGTTTTGTAACCGCGAGTATGCGCAACTGCTCAATGACCTTATTGAGTGCGATGTTGAGTATCTGGGTGAGATTGGGCTTAACCGCACGCAGCGTGTAGATATGCTACATGCCCTTACAGACTACTATGCCCTGCACCTTGACGCTATTCGCAAGGTGCAGTCTATAGCCATTTTACAGCAGTTATTCTAAGCCGTGAACAGCGCAGAAGTCTGCCCAGCGAACAGCCTCATCATCTGAATCTGTACCGTAGCCAACACTCATCTTTGGGCCTATATCCGACAATCGGTCAATCTCTGCCGTGCGGCGCATAGACTCGTGAGCCTCTTTACCTGCGGCGATTGCTGCGGTAATATCCTCTATTTCAGCGACACGACCTAATAGTTTTGAGAGGGCTGACACTGCCCAACTATAGGCAAAGTTATCATATCGTTTGTGGTGGTCAAGAAGGGCGGCTTCAATATGGGTGGCTGAGGAGCTACTCTCTAACACCTTCTCTAACCACTCCCCTGAGACATACTGTCCTGCAAGGTCTACCCACTTGTCGGTAACAGAACTTATGGCCAATTGGTCGGCTTTTCCGACGCTAAGCATTGCGCCGAGAGCGGCTGTGAGATAGCTCTTGTATAGAGCAAGTCCGCGCTGTGCTACGCCTCGCTTAATGAGGGTGTTGTTGTAGTGCCACTGCTCACTATCGCCACTTTCGGAGAGCTGGGTCTCAAGTAGCTCAATGGCCTTCATCACCTTTGAGGTGATATATGGATTGTACTCGTTGTAAGAGATAATGTCACGGCGGAATTTGCGATTATCTCTTGTTCTCCACTTCTCTATATCGCGCACAATGCCATAACTTCTTAGGGCGAAGCCCGGCATAAGTAGTGAAACGCCAAGATTCTCAATTAGATAACTAAATGGAAAGGCGGATGTGTCGTGGTGTTTTGTATGGCGACCCAGAATAGTGGTATACTCACCCTCGGCAGCGGGGTTCATGACATATCCGTTGCTGCCGAACTTGCAGCCGCGGCGGTGTACCGATTGGTGAATAGCGCCACACTTAAAGAGGTGGTTGCTCTGGTTTGTGCCACTACCCGCGTTGAGGAATGAGAACATGCCGGCAATAAGCAGTGATGACTTATGGTGAGAGACGACATATGGTCCTGCGAAAATTGCGCAGCACTCGCCGTGCTCAAGGTGTGCACCTGCAAAGATTAGCGAGTTTACGGCTGAGAATCCCTTAGTAAGTATGCTATCCTCGCCAATAAAGCAGCGGTCAACGATTGCTCCGCAGTCGATAGTTGAGTTCTGGGCGGCGATAAAGTCCGTAGCCTTGACATCTACGCCGATATATGCCCCAGAGAGGAGTGTGCCGTTTTGAACAAGAGAGGCCCCCTCAATAGTTGTTCCTGCCTCCATATTTACCTCGCGGACAAAGCGAGCCCCGACAATCTTGCAACCAGCCCCGATGGTACCAATATTTTTACGCATCATGGTGGCATAGTGCTTAGCAAAACCATTTGAAGCCTCAGCAATATCCTTGCGATGACGATACATAGCAACAATATATGCCGTCTGGGCAGTCAGCTCATTATATATAATAACTGCGCGACCACCATTCTCGTTTACCGCAGCCACGCTAACACCATTTCCAAAGCTACTAGCTTCACGGCACTCAAGGCGAGTGACAGACTCAATATATGCGTCAGAGCAGATGTGATAGTTGCGAATGGTTGAGTTTATAAGGGTTACGTTATCCTCAATCTCTACACAGCCCTCAAAGTGGCAACCGCGTATTTTGGTCGGGTCAAAATTCTCTGAAACAACGATATTCTGCCAATTTTCGGCACTATTTGCAGCGGCAGTAAGGGTTGCAATCTGCTGCTCTGTTAATCTTTGCATATAAAACCTCCTCTCTCAAGTAGTGGACGAGCATCTTTGACGCTATCAATCATCCAGTGGTGTAGTGTTGCTATCTGTTCAGCCTCACTCATCTGCCAACAATCAACCTCGTGGCGCATACGCTCTGAGAGCATATAGACAATAATGGCGGCGCAAGCGGAGACATTAAGGCTCTCAACCATGCCACACATAGGTATCTTCAAGAACTCATCTGCACAATCCATAACCTCCTGGCTAATGCCTGTCTTTTCGGTACCCATAACAATAGCAAACTTGCCTTTTGTTACATCAAAACTCTCCGGTGTGCAGCTTTGGTAGTGGGGAGAGGTGGCGACAATGCGGTAGCCCTCACCTTTGAGGTGGGCAAGGGCCTCGGTAGTGGAGGCGTGGTGGTACATATCTATCCACTTATCTGTTCCGCGAACAATATCAACATTTGGATTGAACTTGCAGATGGTCTGCACGGTGTGGAGTGTCTGCACGCCAAAGGCCTCGCAGTGGCGCACAAGGGCACTAGCATTCTGCGGATGAAACATATTCTCCGCAAGAAGGGTCATATATTTAGTGCGGTTTTTGACAGTGCGTGATAGGGTCTCAAAGCGCTCTGGAAGTATAAACTGCGATAGGTAGTCAATCTGCTCCCTCTGCTGCTCTGTTGTAAGACTATTTTCTATATTTGTCATCGTCATCAAGAATTTTTAGGTAACTCTCGTAGCGAGAGTATGCAATTTCACCAACCTTTACCGCCTCTACAACTGCACAGCCCGGCTCATGGGTGTGGGTACAGTTATAAAATCGGCAGCTGCCTGCGGTGGCAATCATCTCTGGGAAGTAGTGCCACAGCTCTTTATCCTCAATCTCCAGCAGACCAAAACCTTTAATGCCCGGGGTGTCAATGATATAACCGCCCTCGCTGAGAGGATACATGGTTGAGAATGTTGTTGTGTGTTTGCCCTTATGGAAGCTCTCTGAAATCTCGCCAGTGCGAATATCAAGCTCTGGGTCAATCTTGCCGATAAGGGTTGACTTACCAACGCCAGAGTTGCCCGATACGAGGGTTGTCTTGCCCTTGAGAATATCTTTTACCACATCAACGCCTATGCCTTGGGTGGCAGAGATGTCGATAACATTGTAGCCGGCACTTTCGTATATTGCGTGGAACTCGGCAATTGCCTCGGGATTTGACTCCAGCAGGTCTATCTTTGCAAGCAAAATAGTGGCTGGAACCTTATACGCCTCGCAAGTAATGAGAAAGCGGTCTACAAATTCAAGTGCTGTTTGTGGCTCGATAAGGGTTACAACGATAAGCGCCTGGTCAATATTTGCAGCGATGATATGCGACTCTTTTGAGAGGTTTGATGCACGGCGGATGATATAATTTCGGCGCGGAACGATGTCGTAGATGACCCACTCGCCCGTATTATCGCACTCAATGTGCACCACGTCGCCAACAACAACGGGGTTTGTAGAGCGAACGCCCTTAAGGCGCAGCTTACCACGTATACGGCAGTGCAGTGTCTCATCATCGCACACAACCTGATACCAGCTACCCGTAGCCTGTATAACTAGACCCTGTTTTGTCATTACTCAATCTCCTTTGTGAAGGTGTTAAACCAATCTAAAGCCTTGTCAGAGAGTGCTGAGATAGGTTTGTAGCACTTGGACTCCTTGAAGTGGCGAGCCTCGACTATCTTAACCTCGTTGTTGAGTTTTGTAAATGCAACAAAGAGCACACTCAGAATAAGGGCGTACTTAAATAGTGAAAGTGCGATGCCGAGCAGGGTGTTGAGCCCGCCCAAACCGATGGCGTTGAAGAGTGAGCCGATAATCTTAGCAACAAGTGAGGCGGCGACAGATGCAACAACGAAGGTGATGATAAAGCCGATAGGTTTTTGGTAGGCTGCATCTATGTTGAACATTGCACCAACCTCTGCCCCAAAGGCTATTGCCAAGGCAATGCCGCCGACAATACCTGCGAGTGAACAGAGTTGTGAAATAAAACCCTTACGCCATCCGTTAAAGATAGCAAGAAGAGCAAATATTACGGTAATAATGTCAAAAATGTTCATAACTTCACTATTTAATCGCACGAAGTTAGTATTTTTTTTTGACAATTTCCTACCTTTGTACCAAATTAAGAGTACTATGAAGAGATTTTTAGTTTTTTTATTGACCATTTTTACGGCTATAACTACCCTGACAGCCAGGGAGGTATATATACTCAACAACTCGTGGAGATTATTTTTTAAGGATGACAATTCGAGTGACAACGCTCGCTTTGTGAGTTTGCCACACACGTGGAATACGGATGCTCTCTCGGAGGGTGGCACTCTGCGACAGACGACGGGCTACTATCGTCGCACGCTCTTTGTGCCGACTGAGTGGCAGGGCAAGCGACTCTTTTTGCGCTTTGGTGGAGTGATGAGCGTTGCTGATGTATTTGTCAATGGTGCACATGTGGGAAATCACCTCGGTGGACGTACGGCGTTTACATTTGAGATAACCGACAAGGTGCAGTATGGCTCGGAGAATACCCTGTTAGTTGAGGTGAGCAATGCATATCGTAGCGACTTGTTACCTAGCTCTACAGAGCAAAATCACTATGGAGGCATCTACCGCGATGTGGAGCTGATAATTACCGGCAAGACCACAGTATCTCCACTATATTATGGCTCAGAGGGAGTGATTGTCACCCCGACAAAGGTTACAACGGAGAGTGTTGAGGGTAACATTGCAATCTCGTTATTGGGCAAGAAGGATCAGAGTTGTGAGGTGACGCTCGACATCGTCTCGCCAGACGGATATGTTGCGGTGACAAAGAGTGTGAAGGCGAAGATTGATGGCAAGATGCTCAACATTCCGTTTACGGTTGGAAATCCAGAGCTATGGTCTACATATCGTCCGTCGCTATATCGTGTAGATGTGATGGTGGGAGCTGATACTGTATCTGTAACTACCGGCTTTAGAGATATAAAGGTGACGCCAGCGCGATTGCTGACAATCAACGGCAAGAGTCTCCCTGTGCGTGGTGTAAATCTATATCACGATAACAAGCGAAGTGGAAATGCGCTTACAGAGTGCGACTACAATGGCGACATTGAGCTTATTCGTAGCATGGGCGCAAATGCTATCCGTTCGGTTGAGGGTCCTCATGCGGCTAATCTATATGATAAGTGTGACAAGGAGGGTATGCTTGTATGGATTGATAGTCCGCTGAGTCAATCTCCATTTTTGAGCGATATTGCCTACTACAACTCTGCAGCATTTGAGGCCAATGGTAAGCAGCAGCTCAAGGAGATAATACTGCAGAACATTCACCACCCTTCGGTGGCGATGTGGGGAATATTCTCGCAACTAAGAGGTCGCTCGCCAGAGTTGATGGGTTATATCAAAGAGCTGAATACGCTTGCAAAAACTCTAGACCCATCGCGTCCAACAGTGGCATGTAGCGACCAGGATGGAGATATAAACTTTATCACAGATCTCATTGTTTGGCAGCAGAGTGTTGGTTGGGACAAGGGCGATGTGGCAGATCTTGACCTATGGCAGACGGCTCTGAGAGGCAACTGGAGCCATCTTTGTCAGGGTGTGAGTTATGGAGCTGGCGGCACAAAGGGGCAGTATAGTGAGGAGCTTGTGAGCAGAAATAGCAGCCAGCATCGTATTCCAGAGAGTTGGCAGACACGCTTCCATGAGGGATATGTAAGTCGTATTGACAACACACTCTTCTGGGGCGTATGGATAAATAGCATGTTTGACTTTGGTGCGGTGCGACATCATGGTGGTGTTAGAAACTACGGTCTTGTGTCGTTTGACCGCGAAAAGTTTAAGGATACATACTACCTCTATCGTACACTTTGGAATAGGCGCGACCATACGCTACACATCGTAGGTAAGAATCGCGAGCTCAGACAGACAAATCGCCAAGTGATAAAGGTCTACTGCTCGCAGGGTGTGCCAAAGCTTACGATAAATGGAGATAGCGTGGTGATGCACAACCGTTCACAGGGCGTTTTTGTGACAGATTCACTGACCCTTAGCGGATTTAATGCAGTGGTTGCAACAACGCCAACTTTGCGAGATTCAACAACATTGACAATAGGAAATTACCTGCGTAGAAAGTAGAAAAGGCGCTTTTGAGGGGCTAAAAGAGAGGGATAACTACCACTTTTTCAAGTTTTTTCTCAAAAATATTTGTTCTTTTCAAATTTAGTTGTACCTTTGCACCTCGCAAGGGAATATCCTTGATGTGAATTTGGAATAAAACAATAAAAACGATACGACTATGGCAATGAAGAGAACTTATCAGCCTTCTCGTCGCAAGAGAATCAACAAGCATGGTTTCCGTGCGAGAATGGCAACTGCTAATGGCCGCAAGGTTCTGGCAGCGCGTCGTGCTAAGGGACGCAAGAAATTGACTGTATCTGACGAGGCTACATTCAAGTACAACTAGTAGTAAAGCTACAAGTAACAGCATAGGTCAGTTCTGGAATTCAGAACTGACCTTGCTGTTTTGTTGTGAAAATGGGTATTTACTTCCGCTAACGAGAAAAATTGTCTTGGCTGTATGTTTTGAATACTATCCTGCGCCAATTTTTCTCGCCGAGCGTTGTAAATCCTCCATTTTCACAACAAAATGGCTATCAGCCATTGGCTTGCCTTCGGCAACCCGACCCTGCTCCGCCTCGGCAATATCAGTCGCGGCATAAATGCCCCGAAATGCGAAATTGAAAATTTGTGAGCAAGCTCCCATTTTCAATTGTCGCCTTTTGCACCTTCGGTGTGCGACCGCTGTTGCACTCGGCTTAATCGCAGTGTCAGCTTGGCTGACGCAGAACAGAGAATTTAGTGAAGTTAGGGGAGATTATCATTAAATTCCTTAACCTCATTAACTTCCATGCTTTGTTTTTGCATTTCTGCATATTATTGATAACTTTGTAGTATGAAACGAGTTATATTTTGCATTGTGGTGCTGATTGCTCTGTTGGGCGGTCAGGTTGTAGCGGCGGAACTTAAGGTAAAGGTTCCAAAGTCTATAGAAGTTTGTAGTCAGAGTGTTGAGCCTTACCAGTTTGAGTTGGCGTGCAAGGGAGAGGCTGTTCAGATTAGCGCTTCGGAGCAGTGGCTTGGTGTTGTTGGTAGTGGTCAGCTATCACCAAAGGTTAAGCACAGCGTTAAGATTTGGGCTGAGCCAAACTTTAGCACAGCAGAGCGTACGGCGGTGTTAAAGATTGTCGGCGTTCAGAGTGGAAGGGTTCGCGAGATTGTGGTCAGTCAGCCACCTTATCTAAAGAGCATTGTTGATGGTTTCCCTGCGCGCATGGAGGGTCTGAGGTATGATGCCGAGATGTGGCAGAAGAGTGGAATATGTTCGCCAAAGGGTAGCAGTGCGTTGTTAAGCGTTGTTAGTGTGAGTGGCAATAAGTTAACCACAACATCTGAGCGTGGATCTGCGGTAGCTGGCATTGGGGTTGGTGATTACTACCTCTTTGCGGTGCCAGTGGTAAAGGCAGAGGCTGGTGAGCAGTTTGACTTTATGTGTACAATGACCGCGATGGAGGCAGATTGTCCGAAGTATTGGATTTTTGAGTATTGGGATGGTGGTCGTTGGAAAAGTGTAGAGGATAGGTTGCGAACAGCAGAGGAGGATAGCTCTATTCGTTACTCTCTCTACAACAAGCATTTTCGTTCGGCGCATAATACCACATTTGTGCAGTCGTTTTACGTAACAGAGCCGATAGAGAATGGCTGTGTGAAGGTCCGTCTGCGTGCGCTTACGGCTGGGGCTGGAAAGGTAAAGTTTACGGGCAGCAGTAAGTATGTGTCACTGCAGATGCTCCGTTATAGTGGTGCTCCAAAGGTTGTGGACAGCAAGAGGATGCTCTTTATTGGGAATTCGTTTACATACTTCTTCGGCACGGCGTTTATGTTTAAGGAGATTGCTCGCAGTCAGGGTCACTATGTAGATGCTGTGGTCTCTGTAAAGGGTGGTCAGGAGTTCTCGGAGCATCTAAAGCTTGAGCGTTCGCGTGAGGCAATCAAGCAGGGTGGTTTTGACTACGCCTTTTTGCAAGATACATCGCCTAATGCAGCGAAGTATGCCGACACGCAGGATAAGGCGATTATTGATGCTGCTCGTGAGATAAACGATTTGACTCTTCAATATTCGCCAGCTTGTCAGATTGTCTATGAACATACCTGGGCGTGCCCTTATGGTGATTACAGAGGATATGGTTGCTATGAGAGGTTGGATAGTCTGCTTGAACGTGGCTCTAAAATGGTTGCAGAGGAGCTTGCCGAGTACAATATTATCGTCAGCCCTATTGGCAAGGGTTTCAAAATCGGCAGAGAGCGGAATCTAAATCTACTGCATACAGACAAGCGTCATCAAAGCCGTGAGGGTGCCTATATGAAGGCGTGCATAAACTATCTATTAATCTACAAGCAGCCATTTACGGCGGAGGTATCTAATTGTGGCGTGAAGGCAGAGACTGCAAAGATTATCCGCGAAATTGCAGAGCGAGTGGTGCTCTCTGAGTAAGGGAACGTTAAACAAAAGCATAATAGAATGTTTACTATTGAACAAAAGGCGGCTATTGTCCGCATTAGCTTCTTTATCCTCTATGCTGATGGGAAAATTGAGGATAGAGAGATGGATTTCTCATTTTCAATGTGGCAACTTATCGGTATTGGCGAGCAGGATGCAGAGCGCGCCCGTACAATGACCGGCATTGAGGCGTGTAATATTGTTGCGCAGATGGCAGATGAGGATAAGTCGTTTGTCTGCGCACTGCTTGGATGCTTGATTATCTCTGACGGCGAGGTGGCTGAAGAGGAGGTTCGCATTTGGCGCGTCTTGTCAGAGATTTGCAACCTTCCATCTATGAGTATCGAACAGGCGGCTGCTATTGTAAAGGCTCGACTTGAGTAGCAGAGTCTATTGTTCTCTCTTTTCGCAGTTGGTAATCATACTAACTGCGATTTTTTTGATAGCGGCAGTATGTATATCGTTATAACAATAAAAAAAGATAAGAGCTGAGGTGTCTTGGGTGATGGAATATAGCAGTAAATTTTTTGATATTTAGGGTCGCTTTTAATACTGATTTGCGAAGCATAGTGGTGCTATGTGACAATAATTAGTGTTGAAAGCGACCCTAAAGAGCAAGTAATAGACAATATATTCCATCGCCCAAGATACCAAAGTTGGGCAACAGTCAGCTCTCCGATATTAGGTTAGTTAGGTTAATGAGCAGTGGGAGAACTGAGTGCAAACCGAGAGGTGTGGCGTGACTGGTCAATCGCAGATTGTAAGAAAATGTTAGGTATAAGAAATGGGAGCTTGCTCACTAAATCTTATAACTAACATTTTCCTTGCGCAGCAAGTCGGTCACGCCTATATATCCGAGGCGCCGCCGAAGAAGAGCCGCGTAGTCGGCTCAACCCCACATTTGTAAAAAAGATAAGAGCTGAGTGTTGGGCAACAGTCAGCTCTCCGATATTAGGTTAGTTAGGTTAATGAGCAGTGGGAGAACCCCACATTTGTACGACAAAAGTACTATCTTTTTATTAAAACGCAAACTTTTTGGTAAAAATTTTCGCAAAAATGTGCCTAAAAGTTTAATTTTATAAGAAAATGACAATTTATGCTCAACAGAAACTATCTTTTTTAATAAAAGACGAGGTGTAACAGTATCAAGGTAACAAGTGTTATATAAAATATGTTTGCCCAGCGGGTATTCATACGGTCAAGCGAGAAGGCTGCAAGGATTGATGCAGGAACGGCAATGGTAGGTAGCATAGTGATTCCGCAGCCTGGTAGAAAGAGTGAAGCGATGGTGATGATAGTCATCCAGATTGTAAGTTGTATGCTCTTGCGAACAGGAACGAGCATGGTATAGCGGTGGTAGATGCCTACCATTATTCCATAGAGTAGGATGATAAGAAGCACCGCAGATATTGCCGCAGTAAATAGAGGCAGAGTGCGAAGGTTAAACTCGAGGTTAAGGTTGATGCTCAATGTGCCATCAAAGAGGTTGTGGTAGATGTTTAGTGGCACATCGGTAAAACTTCCGCCCATATACCAGCAGATGTAGCTTGTGCAGAGCACGGGTAGAAGGTAGCCGGTAAAGGCGATAAGAATCTGTCTAAAAGAGAGTGGGAAGATGAAGATTGCCATCACAAGCACAAGCGCCAGTATAGCAGCTGGATAGTAGGCTATAGCGGCAGTGCCGAGTAGAAGTGAGCCGGTAAAGAGAGACTCTTTGTCGTTTACAAACTGCACTGTGCGAATTAGAAACATTGTTCCAAAGGCTGTAAGAACGCTTGCGGTGGCGGCACTGAGGATATTGGGTGAAAGTAGTATGGTGCAGCTAATAAAGCCAAAAAGTGATACGGGTAGGGCACTGAAGCCACCGAACATACCTACCTTAACAGCTGCGCGATTGACAACAGTTGCGCCAGCAAAGAGGAGTAGGGCTGCCAAGATACTCTGCCACCAGAGGGGCATAAAGCCACTTTCGCTCAGCTCTGCGGGGTATGGGTTGATGTAGAGACGTAGCGTGCTGACGACAAGGGTGATGAAGAGCAGTATAGTGGCAAAGAGTCCTGTATGGCGGGTGAATGAAATCATATTGTGCAAATATAGTATCTTCGAGTTGTAATTTTGTGGTAAAGTTACCCAAATTTTCGTAAAAAATAGATAACTTTGTTCTATGTTACCAAATTTTTATCAGACAGAGTTATTAGAGGCCGGATGTGATGAGGCAGGCAGGGGTTGTCTTGCCGGTCCTGTATTTGCTGCGGCAGTGATTCTTCCACCCGATTTTCACCATCCACTACTCAACGACTCAAAGCAGATGACCGAGAAAAATCGCAACCTGTTGCGTGAGATAATCTGCCGCGAGGCTGTTGCGTGGGCCGTTGAGGCGGTGAGTGCCGAGCGAATAGATCAGATAAATATTCTCAACGCATCTTTTGAGGGCATGTCGCTCGCGGCGGCAAGGCTTGAGCCTCAGCCAGAGTTTTTAGCTATTGATGGCAATCGCTTCCGTACAAAACTGGAGATACCTTTTCAGTGTATTGTAAAGGGCGATGGTAAGTATGCCGATATTGCGGCGGCATCGGTGTTGGCAAAGACTTTTAGGGATGAGTATATGCTCAACATTGCCGAGCAATATCCGATGTATGGTTGGGCGAAGAATAAGGGATATCCTACGCGAGAGCATCGTCTGGCAGTGCTGGAACATGGGCTTTCGCCACACCATAGAAAGACTTTTAATTGTGAGATTGATCAACTAAATCTATTTTAGAAATATGAAAAATATAACAATAACCAAAAGTGTGCCTGTTGTAGGCAGCTACGATGTCGTTGTTTGCGGTGCGGGGCCTGCAGGTGTATTTGCGGCAATAGCTGCTGCACGTGAGGGTGCGAAGGTGGCGCTTATTGAGCGATTTGGATTCCTCGGGGGTATGGCAACGGCGGGGCTTGTGATGCCGCTCAGCGTCTTTACATATCAGAATAAGAGGGTTATTGGAGGCATTCCGTGGGAGTTTCTTGAGAGGCTTGAGGCAATGGGTGGCGGATATATAGAAAAGCCACTTGGAAATGTAGCCTTTGACCCAGAGTTATACAAGCTCTGCATGCAGCGCATGGTGCTTGAGGCTGGGATTGAGCTATATATGAACTCATATCTGACGGGCACAGTGATGGGCTCAGATGGAACGATAGAGTGTGTGGTGATTGAGAATAAGAATGGTAGCGAGGCGATAGAGGCAAAGGTGTTTATAGATTGTACGGGAGATGCAGACCTTGCGGCGATGGCTGGGGTTGAGATGCAACCGATGAATGGAGAGGTGTTGCAACCGCTCTCTACATACTTTATCCTTGCGGGTGTAGATACTTCGTCGCCGCTTGTTGCCGAGGCGATGCACCACAACAAGCAGGGTGAGAATTGTCACTGTTTGCCGATTAGAGAGTATCTTCTTGAGCATGCTGAGGAGCTAAATATGCCAGAGTTTGGCGGTCCATGGTTCTGCACAACGTTACACGAAGGTTGCGTGGCGGTAAATATGACCCGTACGGCTGGCGATGCGTGTGATAATCGTGACTATACAGCTGCGGAGTGTCGTCTGCGTGAAGATGTATATCGTATGGCGGAGATTCTAAGGGATAACTTTACGGAGTTTAAGAACTGCTATGTAGCCTCTGTGGCTACGCAGGCGGGTATTCGTGAGACGCGCCGAATAAAGGGTGTGCATACGATGACGGCGGAGGAGTATATGTCGGGATTTAAGTATGAGGATAGCATCTCGCGTGGAGCGCATCCAATAGATATACACGCAACGAAGGGAAATAAGCAGTCTATTCACTTCCTTGAGCAGGCGGCCTATGTGCCATATCGTGCGTTGATAGCTCCTGCATATCCAAATCTACTTGTTGCAGGTCGCCCTATATCTGCTGACCGCAAGGCTTTTGCATCTATGCGTGTGCAGGCAAGTTGTATGGGTACAGGTCAGGCGGCAGGCGTTGCGGCAGCGATGGCAACAAAGGGTGGATGTAGTGTTCATGAGGTTGATATTGAGCTTCTTGTAGATAAACTTAAGTCGCTGGGTGCGGCTTTGTAAAGATTGGCTATGAAGAGATTTTGTTATATTTTAGCTGCAGTGGTTTTTGTGCTCGTTGCGCTGTTGAGTCAGACGGCGTGGGTGAAGTATGAAAAGGTTGTATCTGAGATTCCGATGAGGGACTCTGTAAAGTTGTACACAACAATCTACAAGCCTCGCTGGGGTAGTAATCACCCTATCTTAATTCAGCGTACGCCATACTCTTCGGCTCCATATGGGGAAGAGATGACAAATGCTTTGGTTACATCTTACCGTCTGCGAAACTTCGTAAGGCATGGTTATATTATTGTCTATCAGGATGTTCGTGGTAGATTTATGAGCGAGGGTGAGTATGAGAATATTCGTCCTGCATCGGCGGCTGTGAATGAGGCCACAGATGCATATGATACTGTAGAGTGGTTGGTAAATAATGTTGAGGGGAATAATGGCAAGGTCGGCTTCTGGGGCTGTTCTTATCCTGGTTTTTATGCGATGTATGCGGGTGTTAATGCCCACCCGGCTGTTAAGGCTATAGCTCCGCAAGCCCCTGTGACAGACTGGTTTATGGGCGATGATATTCACCACAACGGTGTGATGATGATCTCTGATGCCTTTAATCTTATGCCGATGCTCAGCCATACAAATCACCAGCCAACTACTGAGTGGGAGCCTACACGAAAGCATGAGATGACGTCAGACAGATTTCACTTCTTTATTCGTGCAACGCGCGATTCATTGCGAAGTGTTATGCATCCATCATCGTTTTGGGACGCAATGAGTGCGCACCCAGACTATGATGAGTGGTGGCAAGAGCGTGATGTGAGGAGATACCTATATAATATTAAACCTGCGGTGTTAGTTGTTGGTGGTACATTCGACGCGGAGGATTGTTATGGTGCTTGGAATACTTTTAAGGCTATACGCAGTCAATCTCCGCAGACCGACTGCCGACTTGTTATGGGTCCGTGGGCGCATGGTGCGTGGAATGGTCGTGAGGCGCATAAGTTGGGCGATTTTGACTTCGGCAAAAAGGCAAGCGGAAGGTATTATCACAACAATTTTGAGTTCCCATTCTTTGAGTATCATCTCAGAGATAAGGGGTCGTTAGAGAGTCTGCCTCAGGTGTCAATGTTCCTATCGGGTAGTAATGATTGGTATACGACAGAGGACTGGCAACTGACCGATACTGAGGAGGTGAGCTACTATCTTGATGGCGAGGAGCTTACAGTAGTTGAGCCAGCGGCTGAGATGTGTCGTAGTTACACCTCTGACCCAAATAATCCTGTGCCATACGACTCAGTGACAGATTATCGTCGCCGAGAGTATATGCTTGCAGACCAGAGTTTTACCGATGGTAGAGCGGATGTGTTGAGTTACACCACAGAGCCTTTAGCATCAGATATTACATTTGTGGGTGAGGTTATAGCGTCGTTAGATGTTGCGATAAGTACTACAGATGCAGATTTTGTAGTGAGAGTTATAGATGTTTTTCCAGAGGATGATGCTCAAAAGCCTAATTATCAGATGCTTGTGCGTGCCGAGCCGATGAGGGCAAGGTATCGCAACTCGTTTAGCAATCCAGTTCCGATGGTGCCAAATGAAAAGGCAACTATTCGTTACGCATTGCCAGATATTGCCCACACATTTAAGGCGGGACACCGTATAAAGGTTGCAGTGCAGAGCAGTTGGTTCCCACTTGCGGAGTTTTCACCTCAGCAGTATGTTGATTTATGGAGCTGCGGCTCTGATGATTTTGTGTCGGCGGATATAGATGTTTACAATAGTTCAACCATAACATTCAAAGCTGTAAAATGAGAAGGATTTTAGCGGTAATTGTTGCTATAATATTTTGTTGCACAACATTATACGCGCAGTATAAGGCTGTGTTTATGGGTGACTCGATTTTTGATAGTTGGGATAGTACTAAGCATGGTGGACACCCGGAGTTTTTTACTGACAATGGATTTCTGAATCGTGGTAAGAGTGGTCAGGTGACGGCTCAGATGTTGGAGCGTTTTGAGAGGGATGTTATTGCAAACTCGCCTGAGGTGGTGATTATTTGTGCCGGTACAAACGACATTGCGCAGAACAAGGGTTATGTGCCAAATCGTCTGATAATGAAGAATATAAAGACTATGGCGCGCATGGCGGAAAAGAGTGGAATACGAGTAATTCTTTGCACAATACTTCCGGCGGCGAAGTATCGTTGGCGTCCAGAGATAGAGCCTGTAGCGCCTATTCGTGATATGAATCGCCGCATAGAGCGTTTTGCGAGGTGTCGTAAGCGTGGATTTATAGATTTTTACACTCCACTTGCGGCGGCGGATGGGTCGCTGCCAGAGAGTCTATCAAAAGATGGAGTACATCCAAACAGTCAATGTTATGACATAATGGAGAAGATTGTGTTAGAGGCGTTGAGATAGAGATAAAAAAACGGACTTCGCTTGAAGTCCGTTTTTTGTATGTGTTGTTTTGGTTTACAACTTCTCCAACTTAACGGTGAAGTGGCGCATAAGTTCAGTCTCCCAAACAATCTTCACACCGCGAGTAATCTCATTGCGGCGGTCAAAGACATTCTTCAGAGCTACGGCGATAACGTCCATGTGGTTGTTTGTATAGACGCGGCGAGCAACGCAAAGACGCAGAAGGTCAAGACCTCCGAAGCGGTTCTCGCGGGTTACAGGGTCACGGTCTGCAAGGATATAGCCAATCTCGCAACCACGAACACCAGCCTCAAGGTAGAGCTCAATAGCGAGGGTCTGTGCAGGGAACTCCTCCTTTGGAACGGCAGTAAGCACCTTACTTGCATCTACGAAGATGGCGTGGCCACCTGCAGGGCGCTGGTAAGGGATGCCGAACTC
>CAJGDC010000040.1 GCA_904502005.1 uncultured Alistipes sp. | reverse complement strand
GTAAGTCTCTACTGCGGAGAGAACTGTGCGGATTATTTCTCTGCTATTCTCAACGCTTGTATGTACTGGCCATCCTGCAGTTGGCCCCACTTGTAGGTCTTTGGCATACTTGTATAGTTCGTCAGCATCATCCTCTTGCCAAGGTCTGAGCAACAATCTTTGGGTTTGTAATTCCATATCTATTAAATTCCGATTTATGGATGTAAAGATATATAATCCGATTGTAAAAATCAATATATCAGTATTTTTAATTAATATGCTCAAGGTGTACACTAACTCTCACCCAGCATCCCACAAAGATACCAATCATTCCAATCATATCCAAATGCGTGTTAAATAATTTAACTGAATACTGGATGCTTTGGAAATCATGTGGAAATTACCATGAATTTGTTGTACGCCTGTGATATATTAATCAAATATTTACTACCTTTGCTTCATGTTTGGCTTACTAAGTTTTTTATCGCCACTTATAGGTGTAGAGAGGGCGCATAATTGGGTTGTATTTCTGCTTCGTCTGCTAGGAAAAATTCCGGGGGCTAGGTGGTTTATGCGTAAGTTATACGCTGTAGAGGATAGCTCCTTGGAGCGCGATGTGTTTGGTATACATTTTCGCAATCCTATAGGTATGGCGGCAGGTTTTGACCGCAATGGTGAGATTTTTAAGGAGCTGGGCGCTATGGGCTTCGGCTTTGTAGAGATTGGCACTGTAACTCCGGAGCCTCAGCAGGGAAATCCCAAACCTCGTGTGTTTCGCCTGGACGATGACCGTGCAATAATGAACCGTATAGGTCTTAGCTGTAAGGGTTTAGAGAGCGTGGTGGCATCGTTGCGAGAGAATAATGGAGAGGTTGTTATTGGCTGCAATATCGGTAAAAACTCGGCTACTGCTCCTGAAGATGCTCCGCATGACTATCTGAGAGTTTTCCGTAATCTCTACCAGTATGTGGACTACTTTTCGGTCAATGTGAGTTATAATACCTCTTTCAAGCAGTATGTGCCTCGCACTCGTGAGAGTATAATCTCCATCCTTGAGCCACTCTTTGACTTTCGTCGTGGGCAAAACCAGTATCGCCCGATACTGCTCAAGATCTCGCCTGACCTTAGCGACGAAGATATCGATATGATGACAGATATCATGGTTGACACGCCTCTTGATGGCATTGTGGCGACCAATGGCACTATTCGCCATACGGGCCTGAAGACCGATTCGCAAACGATGAAACGCTATGGTGCTGGTGCGGTGAGTGGTAGTCCGCTGACAAAACGCTCGGTGGAGGTTGTTCGCCGAATATATGAGCGCTCTAATGGAACATATCCTATTATTGGTGTTGGTGGAATAATGACGCCAGAGGATGCAAAGGCGATGTTGGATGCCGGAGCGACACTTGTGCAGATATATACCGGCTATGTATATAACGGTCCAAACTTTGTGGGCGAAATTTGTAAACATCTAAGAACTTCCTAAAGAAATGAAATCGACAATTGTAACTATTGGTGACGAGATTCTGATTGGTCAGATTCTTGACACCAACTCACGCTATATATCTCAGGCTCTTAATCGTATAGGCGTTGTGGTTGCCGAGCGAACATCTATAGGCGACAGCGGCGAGCAGATTGTTGCTACACTTGACCGCGCACTTGCACAGAGCGATGTCGTAATTATCACCGGTGGCCTGGGCCCTACTAAGGATGATATTACAAAGCATACCCTTGCTCGCTACTTTAACTCTGAGCTTATCTATAACGAGCAGGTGGGAAGTTTTGTTGAACAACTACTCTCTCGTCGAGGTATCGCCTTTACAGAGCTAAATCGTGGGCAGGCTATGGTTCCTCAGTGCTGTACGGTATTGCATAATGGCCACGGAACAGCGCCAGGAATGTGGTTTGAGCGTGACGGCAAGGTTGTCATTTCGCTGCCAGGTGTTCCGTTTGAGATGCGTCACCTTATAGATGATAGCGTTGTGCCGATGCTTCAAGAGCGATTTGAACTCAAGGCAATAGTTCATCGCACGATGATTACCAGTGGTATTCCGGAGTCGCTACTTGCCGAGAGAATTGCCCAATGGGAGGATAATCTACCTCAAGTTTTACACCTCGCATATCTTCCAGCTCCGAATATTGTTAGGTTGCGATTGTCTGCCTATGAGGTAGAGGAGCAGAGTGCTAAGGAGTTGATTGATAGCGAGTTTGATAAGCTGCGAGAGATTATTCCTGAGGCTATCGTGGGCTTTGAAAATGCTACGGTAGAGGAGTTGGTACATCGCTGGATGATAGAGAATGGAAAGACACTCTCTGTTGCTGAGAGTTGCACTGGCGGAGCTGTCGCCTCCAAATTTACCGCTATGGCCGGTGCTTCGGCATACTTCCATGCGGGCGTTGTTAGCTACTCTAATGAGGCTAAACGCGATATTCTGGGTGTAGATATGGAGGATATAATTCGCTATGGAGCTGTTAGCGAAACGGTTGCTATTCAGATGGCTGAGGGTGCAAAGCGTGCCGGCGGAAGTGACTATGCAATCTCAACTACCGGCATTGCGGGCCCTACGGGTGGTAGTGCAGAAAAACCTGTAGGCACAGTGTGGTTTGGCGTGGCAACTCCTAAGGGTAGCTTTGCGGTAATGAAGAACTGCGGCACTGACCGCCAGCAGATTATCGATAGAGCGGTGGCGCACGCCATAAAGTTATTATATGACAATCTATGAGGGTAGTCCTTACGATACTTTTCGCCATTCTGTGGCTTGCTGCTGATGCATGTTCATCGGCCATTGTGGCACGCAAACTATCCAAGGAGGGGGCGGTGATGCTCTGGAAACACCGTGACCAGACAGATATAAATGACTGTCGCATAGCACATTTTGACGACGGTAAGTATGCCTATACCGCTCTTGTAAACTCATATGTGAGGGTTGGCGAATCTGTTCTTGCAGGGGTTAATGAGGTGGGTTTTGGTTGTATAAATACTGCAACGAGAAATTTAAGTCGTAAGCCAACTAAGCAGGGTAGGAGATATAGCGGAAAGTATAGCCTAAGCTGTCGTGCACTTAGAGAGTGCGCTACGGTAGATGAGTTTGAGCAGATGCTTAAGCGCAATGTTCGTTCAGCAGACTTTCAGACTAATATAGGTGTTGGTGATGCTACTGGTGCAGCGGCATATTTTGAGATTTGGTCGGATGGCTATACCCGATATGACCTTGATACATACGATGTTAGAACAAACTTCTCCTTTGCGGGTCGTGATGATAAGCGTGGCACCTCAGTTCGCCGCTATGACACAGTTCGGGCGCAAATGGAGGGCAAGAGGAGTTTTGCCCCGTCCGATTTTTTCGACTATTCGCGTAGTTTCTTTAGTGCGGATGTAGGAGATGTTTTGGCGAGTGACAAACCATTCCGAGAGGCAAACTATATCGTTCCAAGACCGTCGAGCGTGGCGAGTGTAGTTATTGTCTGCTCTGACAATCCTCGCATAGAGGCTATTGTGGGTCACCCTGTGGCGGGAATCTCCGTGCCTGTGTGGGTGGCTGCCAAGAGAGAGTTTCCAAAGTGTGTTGGTGGTAGGGCGATGTACGACTTAGGACGTTTGTACGTCTCAAAAGCATACTATAAGCAGGGTAAGGCAATCTTTTTGAATAAGGCCGTGGCGGCGAAGGTGGTAAAGATAGAGAATCATATCAAGACTCCGAAGAGTATGCCACAGGATATTGCTAAATTTAATACCAAAATTGACCGTATTTTTGAAAAACATCGTCAGAAGATAGTTGATGTTTTACACTAAATTACTATCTTTGTGGCTGTTAATCACTGAAATTATGTTAGAGACTCTAAAATTTTACAAGAACTTCCCTAAGGAGGGTATCAATTTTATTGACATAATCCCATTCTTGCAGTCGCGCAAGGCTTTTGGCGAGGTTATCGCTGCCCTTAATAAGGCTACAACAGCACCAAATGTAGCGGCTCCTGAGGCTCGCGCCTTCCTCTTTGCGGCTCCACTGCTTACTGAGGATGGTGTTGTGGAGAATATCATCCCGATGCGTAAGTCGGGCAAGTTGCCGTTTAATGAGGGCGACCTTGTTGAGGTGAAGATTGAGAAGGAGTATGGCTTTGACCGCCTCTTCTATCGTCTGAGTGACATCGCAGCAGGTGTGCCTACGGGCGACGCTTTTGAGATTACAGTGCTTGATGATGTGCTCGCAACTGGCGGTACTGCTGAGGGTGTTGCTCGCTCACTTGAGCAGCTGACTATCTATAAGGAGGGTAAGCCGTATAAGGTGCGCATCAAGGAGTTTGTCTTCCTTGTGGGTATTCCAGAGATTGGCGGCCGCGAGCGTCTGGAGAAGATTGCGCCAGTGACTGTACTGATGAATATATAGTGTAGAAACTTTATACAACTTCTCAAAATAACTAAAGGGTGACTCGTGTGAGCCACCCTTTATTTCGTTTTAGAAGTAGTATTTTAAGCCGACGGTTGGGTTTACGCCGAGGTCAAAGTTAATCGCAGCGGAGCCCTCCATTCCTACAAAATTTAGAGAGACGAGGTTTGCGGTAAAGCCGAAGTGTTTTGTTGGGCGGAACTCCATTGAGAACAACTGCAATCCTACGCCAACGCCGGCGGCAACAGCTCCACGGGCAGCAGCCATAGCCAAACCTGCCTCAATGCCTGGGGTGTAGTAAACATTATCGCAGAGGCGAATATAGTATGAGAAGTTTGGTGTAAGGGTAAAGGTGTGCATGCCACCACTAATGGCATAGCCAGCGCTGATACCCAATTTACACTTATCAGCTACGAAACCTCCAAATTCAGGCTGAATGATAAACCCTGCACCAACTCCGTCACCAGCTTGGATAGCAATTCCTGCCATTCCACCAAAGTACTTATCACCCTTTTGCTGCGCCGAAACTACGCTGCAACCCAACAGAATGGCTACAACGACAATAAAAAATCTCTTCATAATTTGTAATTTTAGGGGTTAATAAATTATTCGGTACAAATATATATAAAAATTACCCCCCCCTCCAAATTTTATGCCAACAAAATGGAGGGGAAGAGTGATATATTTATACTCTGATTTTTACTTACAATCTCGGGCGATAGCCTCGGCAATGCGCTCGCCATCAAGGGCTGCGGAGATAATACCACCGGCATATCCAGCACCCTCACCGGCAGGGTATAGCGCTGCAACCTCTGGGTGGGCGAGTGTGTCGCGGTCGCGCGGTATACGTACAGGAGTTGAGGTACGTGACTCTACACCCACAACAACCGCCTCATTTGTAAGGTAACCTCGCATACGGCGGTCAAAGATGCGTATTGCTTCGCGAAGGCGTGTCGAAATAAACTCAGGCATCCACTTATCAAGTCGTGACGGAACAATACCTGGGACGTAAGAACATGGCGGTAGGCTTGCTGAATTTCTACCCGCTACAAAGTCTGCAACTCGCTGTGCCGGAGCTGTTTGGCGACCATTAGCCTCCTCGCGTGCCATAATCTCAAATTGACGCTGGAACTCCAGTCCTGCCAGCTGACCGTACTTTTCTGTAAGGTGCGCAAAGTCCTCTGCGCGAATCTCTGTTACAAAGCCAGAATTTGCAAATGGCGAACCTCGGTGTGATGGCGACATGCCGTTCACTACGCTCTGTGTCTTGTCTGTCATCGCCGGTACGATAAATCCTCCAGGGCACATACAGAACGAGTAGACGCCTCTGCCTCCAACCTGCTGCACAAGCGAGTATGCCGCCGCAGGGAGATACTCCATCTGGTCGGAGTTGTGATACTGGATTTTGTTTATCAACTGCTGCGGATGCTCTATGCGCACACCCATCGCAAATGGCTTCGCCTCAAGGCGGATATTACTACTGTCAAGCATCGTGTAGATGTCGTGCGCCGAGTGACCCGTTGCAATGACAACAGCTCGACCTTCAACCTCTGTTTCGCCTATTTTAATTCCAACGGCTTGACCTTTTTTAATTATTATGCCATCTACACGAGAGTTAAAGTGAATCTCTCCTCCGCACTCTATCACCTGACGACGTATGTCGGCAATAATTCGGGGTAGTCGGTCCGAGCCAATATGTGGATGAGCCTCGTAGAGTATCTCCTCCGTAGCTCCATGATATACAAGACGTTGCAAGGCTCTATTGTAATCTCCGCGCTTCTTTGAACGGGTGAAAAGCTTGCCGTCCGAGAATGTTCCGGCACCACCCTCACCAAAGGCGTAGTTGGAGTCGGGATTGATCTCCCCACCACGCTGAATTTGGGCAATATCCTTGCCTCTCTCGCTTACATCTTTTCCGCGCTCGAATATAATCGGCTTTTTTCCTAACTCTATAAGTCGTAGGGCTGTGAATAACCCCGCAGGACCTGCTCCGATGATAATCACAGGGTCGGCATTGCTTACATCGGGATAGTCAAAATGTATAGGCTCCGGCATCGGCTCAAAGTCCAAAAAGGCCTCAAGCGTGAGGTTTACCTTCAGCCCACCACGACGCGCATCAACAGAACGCTTCACAATGCGCAATAGGGCAATGTCACTCTGCTTAATACCCATCTGCCGAGCCACCGCCGCCGTGTAGTAACTGCTGTCCGCCGCCTGCTTGGGCGTAAGTGTAAGAGTTATCGTCTGAGCCATAATCTGCAATTTTGCACAAAGATACAAAAAAGTGGCTAATCTCACATCTCTTGCACAAAAAACGCGACACCTTCATAGAAGACTATTGCGTTTTGTGTCCAATTTGATTGACTATTAAATTTCAATAGTAGGACTCGAACGGCTGCCGCAGGTTTGAGCAGTGCAAGCAAAGAATGTGCAGTAAACCATAGGTTTGGAAGATTGGTTGAGAAAGGTAGCCAAACTTGTTTGAGCAAACCTTTCTCAAACGATATTCCAAAGTTGCATAGCAACTCTGCACATTTATCACGCGCAGATAACACTGCCATACCGCCACCAGTTGTCGAGTCCCTTTAGACGCAAAAAACGCGACACCTTCATAGAAGACTGTCGCGTTTGTGCGGATAAAGGGACTCGAACCCCCACGCCTCTCGGCATCAGATCCTAAGTCTGACGTGGCTACCAATTACACCATATCCGCAGGATTCGGGTGCAAAGGTAGGTATAATTTTGGAATTTGCAAATTTTTTTATAACTTTGTGTGTGAACAATTAAAAAATATAGGTTATGAAGAGAATGTTTTTCGTAATTATAGCTTCGGCTATGATGTTTGCAGGTGGTGTTCAGCAGGTATATGCTAAGGGTAAGGCTGCGCCGGTGAGGGCTCTTGAATTAGAGATTGGTGCGGGCATGGTCTCTCCGACCAACAAACTCGATTTTGATAAGAATAGGGTTGGATACAACATTAACGCTGAGTTGAGATGTAATTTTAAAACTCATCCGTTTGATATTGGTCTGCGTGTCGATGGCGGCACCTTCCACCGTACCTTAAAGCTCAATAAAGATCTGTTTAAGTTCCGTTCACTCAATGTAATGGCGGTTTTTGATTGGAATATAAATCGTAAGGGAATCTTCTCTCCATACCTGGGTATAGGTATTGGTGGCGGACTTACAAGTAATCAGGGCATGAGTATTAAAGATGTTGCAAATCAGCCATTTAAGGAGACTGTAAATAGTGCAGCATTTTGTGTTATGCCACGTGTGGGTGTGGAGATTTTCCACCGTGCTCGTGCAACACTCTACTACAAGCATATTAAGGATGCCAATTCGCACTTTGGACTTAGTGTGGGCATTGTCTTTGGCGGTGGACGCAAGTAGATAATAGTTTAATGACGAGATTAATTTGCAGGGTCGGTGGCTCTGCAAATTTTTTTTGCACTCTTTACAATATAGTATGGCTAATTTTTACTATCTTTGTCACTAATATAGGATAGGAATCAATATTTATGAAACGAATAATACTTTCAGGCGGTGGCACAGGTGGACATATCTATCCGGCAATCGCTGTGGCTGAGGCACTTAAGCGTATTTTGGGCGAGGAGAATGTAGAGATTCTCTTTGTGGGTGCTGAGGGTAAGATGGAGATGACTACGGTGCCAAAGGCAGGCTACCGAATTATCGGTGTGCCTATTGCTGGTTTGCAGCGCAGTCTGTCGCTTAAGAATCTATTGCTCCCTTTCAAAATTATCAAGAGCGTTAGGGAGGCAAAGAAGATATTGAAGGGCTTTGCTCCTGATGTTGTTGTGGGCTTTGGTGGTTATGCTTCAGCACCGGTACTTTGGGCTGCTCAGAGGATGGGTATCCCTACGGTGATTCAGGAGCAGAACTCCTATGCCGGTCTTGTGAATAAGATTGTGGGTCGTCAGGCTAAGAGTATCTGCGTGGCATACGACGGTATGGAGCGATTTTTCCCTGCCGAGCGCATTGTTAAGACTGGTAATCCTCTACGCGCAGCCTTTTCAGCTTCGGATATCGACAAGAAGGCGGCGCTTGAGTACTACGGTCTTAATGATACACTACCCGTGATTCTTGTTGTGGGTGGTTCGCTGGGCACTCGTACTCTCAATAATATGATGCGTTCGTGGGTTATGACCCTTGGTGGCGAGGCTCCTGTGCAGGTTATCTGGCAGACAGGTCGTTACTATGAGCAGGAGATGAAGCAATTTTTGCAGCACTATCCGACTAAAAACATCTGGCAGGGCGCCTTTATTGAGCGTATGGACTACGCCTATGCTGTGGCGGATGTGGTAATCTCGCGCAGCGGCGCTTGTACAGTGTCGGAGTTGTGCTTGGCTGCAAAGCCTACACTCTTTGTCCCTTCGCCAAATGTGGCTGAGGACCATCAGACAAAGAATGCACAGGCATTGGTTGATAAAAAGGCTGCACGCATGGTTGCGGACTCTGAGGCTGTGGATTGCGCAATATCTACGGCGCTTCGTATGGTTGCCGATAGCAATGAGCTGGCTATGCTCTCAAAGAATATCGCTAAGCTCGCTATTGCCGACTCGGCTGAGCGTGTGGCTGCTGAGGCTCTAAAATTTTGTAAGGAGTAGAGTGTATGAGAAAGATATACTTTTTGGGTATCGGAGGCATCGGCATGAGCGCATTGGCTCGCTACTTTCTACACGAGGGTTGCGCTGTTGCGGGTTATGACCGTACTCCAACACCGCTCACGGCACGCCTTGAGACAGAGGGAACTGCAGTGAATTATGAGGATAGCATAGAGGCTATTCCTGAGCAGTTCCGTGATAAGGATACACTTGTGGTCTATACTCCTGCTGTTCCGTCAGACCATCCGCAGATGCAATATTTCCGCGAGGGTGGTTATCGCATGCTTAAGCGTTCGCAGATGCTCGGTGAGTTGTCGGCGGGTAAGTTTGTGATGGCTGTGGCAGGTACGCATGGCAAGACAACAACCTCAACACTCGTCAGTTGGTTAAACCATGCTGCTGCAGGTGAGGGAAGTGCCTTCTTGGGTGGAGTTTCAAAGAATTTTGACTCAAACCTTGTGCTTGGTCAGGGTGGTCGTTTGGCTGTTGAGGCAGATGAGTTTGACCGCTCATTTTTGCAACTCAATCCAAATGTTGCGGTGGTGACCTCTGCAGATGCGGACCATCTTGATATTTACGGTACTCATGAGGCGGTGAAGGAGGCATTTTCGCAATTCATTGATAGAATTTGCGCTGGGGGCTCTCTTGTAATTAAGAGGGGCGTTGATGTTGCTATTCGCAATAGCGAGATTTCGGTCTACAGTTACTCGTTTGACCAGCAGGCTGATTTCTATGCGACCAATATTACACTGTTGCCAACGGGACACTACACCTTTGATGTGATGACACCTTTTGGAACTATTGAGGGTTGCACCCTTGGTATTCCTGGTTGGGTGAATGTTGAGAATGCTGTGGCTGCGGTGGCGCTCTTTATCCTTGCTGCTAAGGCGGAGGGTAAGGAGGTCGATAATAACGCTCTGCGTAGTGCGTTGGCTAGCTTCTCGGGCGTAAAGCGTCGCTTCGAGTTCTATGTCAATACGCCCAAGGCGGTATATATGGACGACTATGCCCACCATCCGCGTGAGCTGAGTGCAGCAATAACATCTGTAAAGAGGATGTTCCCTGAACGTAAATTGACGGCTATCTTTCAGCCTCACCTCTACACTCGTACGCGTGACTTGTATGAGGAGTTTGCTCAGGCACTAAGTCTTGCTGACCAGGTGGTACTGTTGCCGATATATCCTGCGCGAGAGCTGCCTATAGAGGGTGTTTGTAGTCAGATTATCGCCGATAGGGTTACAGTTAAGTGCACTATCGTTGAGCGTGAGCAGATTGCCCAGTGGCTAACGGAGAGTGATACGGATGTTGTTGTGAGCTTCGGCGCAGGTAATATTGACGCGTATTGTCAGGCTATGGCTGAGGTTATTGAGGCAAAGAGTAGGTAGCAAAATAGAGAGGAGAGCACCGAGATGTGGAGGCGAATAGGTAATATTGCACTTGTGGTGGCTATATGGGCGACAATAGTCGCATATGTAGTCTGCAGTGCAATACTTGTTAGCCAACACAAAAGGGTGCAGAACGTTGAACGTCTGAATATTGAGATTGCAGACTCAACAGCTTCAGGACAGCTGATAACTTCGCATCGTGTACGCGAGATGCTCCTTGAGCAGGGTATAGCTACAGTGGGTGTGAATGTTGAGAGCGTTGATACAAGGGCTATTAGGGAGATGATTTACCGCGAGGGCTTTGTCGATTATGTGGGAATCTATACCTCGTATAGTGGTACCCTGCATATTCACATAAGTCAGCGCAAGCCACTCTTTAGGTTGCTGGTTGATGGATATAACTGTTACATTACTGCTGATGGTTACCTCTTTCAGTCTCCTGAGCATGCGGCGTTACACATTCCTGTAGTCAGTGGAGATTATTGTCCTCCATTTGCTTCGGAGTATGAGGGCCATCTAAGTCAGGTGTTGGCAGGCTATGAGCTTAAGGCTAAAGACTCGGTGGCTCAGATTGGTAAGGAGCTAAAACCTATTTTGGAGCGTGAACATTATTGGCAATCGCGCCGTAAAGATGTGCGTGATAGCACAATTACTCAGAAGGGTGAGCGTAGGCGACTATATCGCTACATAGATGGTCATCTGAGGGATTGTAAGCACGCAAAGGAGGCTATTGCTGCTCGGCAGCGTGCCGTAGAGAGCGCCTTTGAGCAGAGGGTGGCTCAATTTGAGCAGTTGCAGAGCCTTATAGAGTTTGTAGCCCTAATTGATAGAGATAACTTTTGGCGTGCAGAGATTGTGCAGATTGTTGCTACAACAACCTCTGACGGCAGAATAACTCTGCAGCTTATACCTCGTAGTGGTAACCACCGCATCGAGTTTGGCTGGTTGGAGAGTTGTGAGCAGAAGATGGACAAGTTGCGTCTATTTTACGATAAGGTGGCAGTAACCCGTGGCTGGGATAGCTACAAAACTGTGAACTTGAACTTTGTGGACACAATTGTCTGCACTTATAAAGATGAAAATTAGTAGTATATGAAACAATATTTTGTCGGAGTAGATTTAGGTAGTGCCAATGTTGTGATGGTTGTCGGCTCGCGCGAGGAGGGCGAGGAGCTGATAAACATCGAGGGCATATCTGTGCAGCAGAGTAAGAAGAGCATTAAGCAGGGACATATCTGTACAACACTTAAGAGTGCGGTGCAGAATCTTGGCTCTGTAATTCAGAGTGCTAAGGAGGAGCTTGAGCAGGAACTGGGTATAAAGATTGAGCAGGGCTACTTTGGTCAGGGCGATGTGAATACCCGATGCGTGATTGTTGAGGATATGATTCCGGTGAAGAACAAGCGCACGGGCGTTATCGGTAATGACGATCTTAATATCATCCGCCACCTGATTGGTCAGATTCCTACAGAGAGCTGTGCCGAGGGTGTGTGGGAGTTCTCGCCTCTCTGCTACTTTGTCAATGGTACAAAGCAGACCCTTGACCCAACAGGGCTACAGGGTAGCTGGCTGAAGGCTCGCTATCAGCTAACCATTGGTCTGAACAATCAGCAGAACTATCTCAAGGGTCTGCACCATAAGTTGGGAATGGAGATTCAGAACATCTTTGTCACCCCAACAATCACCTATCCACTTCTTGTGAGTGAAAAGGAGGCGGAGCAGGGTGTTGTAATTGTAGACTTGGGTGCCGAGGTTACAGATGTTACTATTGTAAGAGATAACCGCGTGCAGTACTTCCGCTCTCTACCACTGGGTGCAGATTTGATAGATGCAGATCTTAAGTCTATACTTCCTGCGCAGAGCAATGTGACCAAAATCAAACACCTTTATGGTAAGGCTATGAGTAGCGAGGTGGCAGATAATGAGGTTATTAAGGATGGTGCAAAGGATATTATTCATCGCAATATAGCGACTGTTATAGAGGCTCGATTGATGGATATTGCCGAGATTGTTAGCAAGGTAGTCGCTGAGTCTGGCTTTGAGCAGTTTATTCCGCATGGCTATGTGCTTACAGGTGGCTCGTCGTCTATTGCAATGATTGATGCCCTCTTTGAGCGAGAACTCAATCGCCCTTGTCGCAAGGCGGATAAGCTCTATGGTATTGGCAATAAACCTCAGGATTGTGAGATTACTCCGGGTCAGCATGCTGCTGTGGCAGTGATGCTCCAGGCGGCAAAGTTCTCCTCTTCTTATGTGCGTGAGCTCGATGTTGTGGAGAGCAAGACTGAGACCGAGCAGGATGTCGAGCCGGTTATTCCAAAGCCAAAGGTCGTTGTGCCAAAGGTGACAACCCCGGTTGTGGCTACTGAGGAGAAGAGCGCTGAGGATGATGTTACTCCGAAAGTTACCCAGCAGGATAATACACCTGTAGAGCCTACCCCTGCAGATGGTGTTAAGAGGGGAAAGAGTAGCGGAATGTTTGGCAAGGTAGCGAGATTCTTCTCTCGTACTCTTGGCGATGATAATAAGGATAAGTAGAGTATTAACAGATAGTAAAGATATTTCCCAATGGGACTGTATAGTGAATTTAAGAGTAGTAAAGTTACAGCTCACGGCATTCCTGCCAAGATAATGGTTATCGGCGTAGGTGGCGCGGGTGGTAACACGGTAGACCATATCTACACCTTGAGTATTAAGGGTGTGAATCTGATGATTTGCAATACCGATAGTAAGGCGCTGGATAAGAGCCCTCTTGGTGATACGCAGAAGATATGTATGGGCGACGGCAAGGGTGCAGGAAACGATGCCGAGGTTGGAAAGGCCAAGGCTAAGGAGTCGCTGCCTATTATCCGTGAGTATGTCAAGCAGCACCAGCCAGACTTGATTTTTATCACTGCCGGTATGGGTGGTGGTACAGGTACTGGTGCTACCCCTGTCATTGCACAGATGATTAGTACGCTCAACATCCCGCTTATTGCCATTCTAACCACTCCGTCGGTTAATGAGGGTAACCACCGCTTTGAGCAGGCGATGAATGGTATCAGAATAATGCAGGACTTTGTCGATACCTTTATCATTATCCGCAATGAGACTATCATCAGCCTATGTGATGACCGCTCTGTGCACGACGCATTTAATATGGCAAACGATGTTGTTGCCTATGCGGCAAAGGGTATTGCTGAAATTGCGCTTACTCAGTCTGACCTTGTGAGTGTCGATATCTCCGATGTCTGCAAGGTTGTGCGCAATAGCCACTATGCCGTTATGGGTATGGCATCTGAGGCGGGTGATAATCGAGTTATCAACGCTATTGACCACGCGGTACTCTCGCCACTCTTTGGCAATGTACCAGTTGAGGGTGCGAAGGAGGTGCTTGTGAATTTTGCGACCTCTTCGCCTGATGGACTTAAGATGAAGGAGGTCAATAAGGCGCTTGACCATATTCAGCAAATCGCCGCAGGTAAAGATAATAATGGCGACCGCGTACCGGTGAATATCATCTGGGGTACAAGCATCAAGCCCGAACTGGAGGATAAGATTGAGATTATTATCGTGGTTACCGGCTTCCACGCAGATAGCTACTATCACGAGGCCTTTGGCGGTAAACTGGACCTTAGCCTGGAGACTAAGGAGGTGGCTCCAACCCCTGAGCCGGTTCAGCCTACCCCTCCAATCACTATTGTCGTGGAGCCTCAGAAACCGGCAGCACCAACACAACCCGTGCAGCCAGTTACGCCACCAACACCAACGCAAAAGATTACTCAGCCTACACCAGTAGCTGAGCCAGTGGTAAAACCTGCTACGCCAGTAACTCAGCCACCAAAGCCAGCTCAGCCTGCAGAGCCAAAGCCAGTTCAGCCAAAACCGATTGAGCCGGCTCCTGCACCGGTACAGCCAGTGCAGCCGACTGTTAAGCCCGCTGAACCAAAACCAGTACAGCCAGCGCAGCCTGTGCAACCTGTGCAACCACAGCAGCCAGTTCAGCCAGTAGTTGAGCCTGCGGTAGCGGAGCCTTGGAGGGTGCCAATTCCAGAGCGCGTTACACCAAAACCGATACCTCCGCAAGCATTGAGTGGGACATATCAGTTAGATCGCAACACTCCTGCATATAAGTCTCGTCGTGGAATGATGCTCTTGAACGAGATTAAAGGTAAGAAGGTCTATGTAAAGATTGACGGCTCGCAGGTGGTAAGTGACCAGGTGGCTGATACTATTCAACCAGATGACCAGAAGGGTAGTAGCGCACAACAAGCATTTGACTTTTAACAATGATAGAGTATTTAGGTTTTGACCCAAAGGTGTTGTTTTTAGTTGCGGGAGATATTGTGCTGCTGCTTTTGTCAGCTATGATGTCCTCGTCGGAGGTGGCATATTTTTCGCTCACGCCCGCTGAGTTGCGTCGCATAAAGCGCGGAGGCTCGGTGGCTACAGATTCGGCGGCCAAGCTGCTCGATAACCCCGATATGCTACTTGCAACAATACTTGTGGTGAATAATTTGGTCAATATCGGAACAGTTGTGCTATCAACTCAGATATTAAACACACTCTTTAACTTTGGCTCGTGGAGCTTTTTGTTCCATACTGTTATTGTAACCTTCTTGTTGCTGCTCTTTGGAGAGGTGCTGCCAAAGGTCTTTGCTCAGGGCTCAACGATGCGTGTGGCACTAATGTTTGCTCAGCCGCTGATGGTGCTCAGATGGATAGCATACCCGCTGAGCATTGCTCTTGTAAAGACCTCGACCGTTGTCAGCGACCGCCTGGCACAGCGAAGTGGTGAGATATCTATTGAAGATCTTGCCGATGCGGTTGATATGACCCACACAGCATCAACTCAGGAGCAGAGAATACTTTCTGGAATTGTCAACTTCGCCTCGCGAGAGGTGGAGCAGATTATGCGCCCACGTATGGATATTGTGGGTGTTGAGCAGACAATGACCTTTAGTGAGGTAAAGCAGATAATAACCTCGGCAGGCTACTCTCGTCTGCCTGTCTACTCTGATAGTATTGACAATATTAAGGGTACACTCTTTGTCAAGGACCTTATTGAGCATGCCAATCGTGGTGATGATTTTGGTTGGCAGAGCCTTATTCGTGAGCCGTATATTGTGCCGATGCACAAGCAGATTACAGATTTGTTGGAGGATTTCCGCCATGATAAGGTGCATATGGCAATTGTTGTAGATGAGTATGGTGCGACGCAGGGATTAGTGAGCCTGGAGGATATTCTTGAGGAGGTAGTAGGTGAAATATCTGACGAGAGCGATATTGATGAGAGCTTCTATGAGCGTATAGACAACAACACATATATCTTTGATGGTAAAACCCATATTGTAGATATGCTGCGAGTGTTGCAACTTGATGATTCGCTCTTTGAGGATGTTCAGGGGCGTGCAGAGACGATAGCGGGTTTACTGCTTGAGCTTAAGCGAAACTTCCTAAAAAAGGGCGAGCAGATAACCTCTCACTCTATCCGTTTTATTGTCACAGCCGTTGAGGGACATCGCATAGATAAAATTAAGGTAATTGTCCCAGATAATGAGTAGTACTCTTTTGCTATCGGCACCGCTTACAGTTCAGCAGTGCGAAGGGAAGGTCGCGGAGGTTGATTTACTGCGCTCACAGAACTTTACCACTGCACGCAGGGCGGAGTATCTGACATGGCGAGCGATGGTGGCAGATTATATAGGTTATCTACCCGAGATTGTATATAACCATGTTGGCGCACCACAAATAGTCGGTAGTACTCTGAATATAGGCGTGTCGCATACAGCAGATTGTGTGGCAGTAGTGCTATCTGACAGAGCGTGTGCGGTGGATGTGGAGCGAAAGGATAGGGATGTGGAGCGTATCTCAGAGAGATTTATCACCCCAGATGAGCGTAAGCTATGCAACAGACCAGAGGAACTTGTCGCTCTGTGGTCTGCGCGTGAGTGCTACTACAAGCTTCGTCAAGATAGGTCGCTATCTATGCTTACCGATATTGAAGTTGTTGAGCTAGACATAGCATCCGGTAGGGTTACCGTTGCGGATAATAGGATGCAAAGTGCTACTTTAATGATAGAGGAGCGAGAGGAGCACTTTGTGGTATATATAATATAAAATAGGTATATTTGCACACTGAATGGCAAAGGTTTCAAATACACTATCTTTAGGAACTGATAATATAGGTTCATTGCTCTGGCGTTATGCAGCACCGGCTATAATTGCTATGGCCTCTAACTCCATCTACCATATTATAGACTCGATTTTTGTCGGTCACGGTGTGGGTGGCGCTGCTATAGCTGGTATGGCAATAACTATGCCGATAATGAATATTGCGGCAGCCTTTGGTGCAATGGTGGGCGTGGGCGCTGCGGCAAGAATGTCTATACGCTTGGGCGAGGGAAATATGCAGGCGGCAGAGAAGACCCTTGCCAATGCCGTTATGCTGAATCTTGTTCTCGGATTTGCGCTAATGGCAGTAATGCTCACATTCTTAGATCCTATACTTCAACTCTTTAGTGGCGGAAATGCCTCGGCAGAGACTATAGACTATGCTCGTGACTTTATGCGTATTATCCTTTTGGGAAATATGACGCAACATATGTATTTGGGCCTTAATGAGCAGATTCGTGCGTCTGGTTATCCGCAGAAATCTATGCGAATAATTCTTACTGCTGTGGCTATGAATCTTATTCTCAATCCACTCTTTATCTTTAAGTTTGGTTGGGGTATCAAAGGCTCGGCTTTGGCAACGGTAATCTCTCAGGCAATATCGTTTATCATTGCATGCTCACACTTCTGTCAAAAGAGCTCTTTTGTGCGCTTTCGCCGTGCAGCCTTTGTCTTTGATTGGAAGATTATCAAGGCAATTATCTCTATCGGCCTCGCTCCATTTATGGTCAATATCTGCGCCTCTATGGTGGCAGCCTTTGTCAATACCGCTCTGCTTAAATATGGTGGTACGGGTGTGCATGATGTAGTGCAGACCACGCATGCCTCGGCGGATATATATGTTGGAGCCTATGGAATTGCCAATAGGGTGGTAATGCTGCTGATAATGGTTATCCAGGGACTTAATCAGGGTATGCAGCCTATTGTGGGATTTAATTATGGTGCAAAGCAGTTTGACCGCGTGCGTAAGGCTCTCTATATGACTATTGGCTGCGGAGTGACAATATCTACATTGGGCTTCTTGGCGTGCCAACTCTTCCCGGAGGGTATCGCGGCAATGTTCGTAGACTCTGCAAAGGGTGGTGATGAGGGTCTGATGATTGCAGCAGCATCGCAGGCTATGAGAAATATAGTGATTATGTTCCCACTTGTCGGTTTTCAGATTGTCGCAGCGGCATTCTTCCAGTATATCGGACATGCTAAGCTCGCCATCTTTGTCTCTATGACCCGTCAGATGCTATTCTTGCTGCCACTGCTATGGATAATCCCACGATTCTATGGAGCAATGGGCGTATGGGTATCAATGCCTATTGCCGACTGTGCATCAATAACCCTGGCGACTATTCTTCTTGTTAGGGAACTTAAACGACTGAAGTAATTGCAATTATATCAAACAAAAGAGGCTGAATAAAAAGTGTATTTTGTCGTTATGCTCGCCCTCAAAATGCTCATTTACGCCAAGTAAACTCCGCTTTTTCGGGCTTCGCAAGCCTAAAAATACATCTTTTTATTCAACCTCGGAACAAAAAGTGGGTGACTATTTTACTTTTTAGTCACCCACTTTTGTTGAACTATTTTATAGTTTACTCCTTGCGTGGACGACGGTCGCGGCGCTCACCCTTGCCGTTATCCTTACGCTCTGGGCGATCAGCACGAGGCTTACGCTCTGGCTCTACCCAACCTTCTGGCTTTGGAAGAAGTGCCTTGTGTGAGAGCTTGAGCTTGCCAGTCTTAGAGTCAAGGCCGATAAGCTTAACCTCAATCTTGTCACCCTCCTTAAGACCGGTCTCCTCCATAGTCTCAAAGCGACGGTAGTCAATCTCTGAGATGTGGAGCAGAGCCTCCTTACCAGGAAGAATCTCTACGAATGCACCAAATGCAACGATAGACTTGATTGTACCATTATACTGCTCGCCAACCTCTGGGACAGCAACGATACCCTTAATGCGAGCCATAGCTGCATCAATAGCTGCCTTATCTGGACCAAATACATCTACTACACCGTTCTTCTCAGTCTCGGTAATAGTGATAGTTGTACCTGTAGTCTTCTGAATCTCCTGAATTACCTTACCACCAGGACCGATAACTGCACCGATGAAGTCCTTGTCGATAAGAATCTGCTCAATGCGTGGAACAAATGGCTTGTAATCCTCGCGTGGCTCAGCAATAGTCTCGCAAATCTTGTCAAGGATGTGGAGTCGACCCTGACGAGCCTGCTCAAGTGCCTTTGCAAGAACCTCATAGCTAAGACCGTCAACCTTGATATCCATCTGAGTTGCAGTAATACCATCACGGGTACCTGTAACCTTGAAGTCCATATCACCGAGGTGGTCCTCATCACCGAGAATATCTGAAAGTACTGCCCAACGGCCAGTAGCGCTGTCAGAGATAAGACCCATAGCGATACCAGATACCGGCTTCTTAATCTTAACACCAGCATCCATAAGAGCCATACAACCTGCGCAAACAGTAGCCATAGATGATGAGCCGTTAGACTCAAGGATATCTGAAACTACACGAACAGTGTATGGATTCTGCTCACCAACAGGTACCATAGGCTTAAGAGCACGCCAAGCAAGGTTTCCGTGACCAATCTCACGACGGCTAACACCACGAGATGGGC
>CAJGDC010000039.1 GCA_904502005.1 uncultured Alistipes sp. | reverse complement strand
CTCGAACCACACGACCTTCGGGTTATGAGCCCGACGAGCTACCAACTGCTCCATCCCGCGATGTATCGTAATTTGCCGAAGCGAAATTTCTCGTTTGCAGGTGCAAAGATAGTGCAAATTTTTGTATCTGCAAAATATTTCCGAAAAAAGTTTGAAATTTTGCAATTTGGTGCCGCTTTTTTCAAACAGCAACAGCGCTGCGTACCTTAGTTGCCCGCTTCGCAGAGGAACTTGATGCGCACAAGGCGAATCTCCTCCTCGGTGTACTCGTCGCCCAGCTCTTCGTAGGCTTCGGCAAGGGAGTCAGACTCGGCATCCTCTTTGAAGTAGAGGAAGATGTCGTCAATCTTCTCCTCATCCATGTAGTCATCAACGAAGTAGCTGATATTGAGGCGAGTACCAGAGTTTACGATGGTCTCAATCTCTGTGAGTAGCTCGTCAAAGGTGAGATTTTTGGCTTTGGCAATATCATCAAAATCCATCTGTCGGTCGATAGACTGGATGATGAAAATCTTATTGCTTGCCTTATTTGCCACAGCCTTCACGACCATGTCCTGAGGGCGGATAATCTCCTTCTCCTCCACATAGGCTTTGATTAGGGCGACAAACTCCTCGCCGAACTTCTTAGCCTTACCAGCGCCCACGCCCGAGATGTTCTGCATCTCCTCAATAGTTATCGGGTACTGGATTGCCATATCTGCCAGAGATGGGTCCTGGAAGATGACGTATGGAGGCAGGTCGTGCTTCTTAGCAACCTTCTTTCTGAGGTCTTTGAGCATAGCGTATAGCTCCTCGTCTGCCACGCCACCATTTGCAGGAGCGGTGCTCTTTGTATCCTCCTCCTCGTCGTAGTCGCGGTCCTCGGCAATGCGTACGGTTGTAGGGCTGTCAATAAACTTCTCGCCCGCAGGGGTTATGGATATAAGTCCGTAGTTCTCAATGTTTTTGGTTATCAGACCCATGATGAGTCCTTGGCGAATAACAGCGCTCCAGAAGTTGCTGCTCTTGTCTGCGCCAACGCCGAAAAACTCACTGTTGTTATGTCCATAACTCTTGATTATTGCCGTTGTCTTACCAAGCAGTAGCGCTATGAGGTGGTCAATCTTAAACTTGTCGCCGATGCTCTTGAGAGCCTCAAGTGCGGTGGCTAACTCCTCCGTAGCATTTATGCGTGGACGAGGGTTGCAACAGTTGTCGCAGCTGCCACAGTTCTCCTCGGTGTACTCCTCGCCAAAGTAGTGGAGCAACGTGCGACGACGGCACATGCTACTCTCGGCATATGATTGTGTCTCAAGAAGTAGTAGCTTGCCAATCTCCTGCTCGGCAACGGGCTTACCCTGCATAAACTTCTCGAGCTTCTGAATATCCTTATAATTATAAAAGGTAAGGCAGAATCCCTCGCCACCATCACGACCCGCACGACCGGTCTCCTGGTAGTATCCCTCAAGTGACTTCGGAATGTCGTAGTGGATTACAAAGCGCACATCCGGCTTGTCAATACCCATACCGAAGGCGATGGTTGCTACGATAACATCGGCACCCTCCTTAAGAAAGGCATCCTGGTTGTCGGCTCGTGTCTGCGCATCCATACCGGCATGGTAAGGCAGCGCCTTGATACCATTGGCTACAAGAAGCTCAGCCAGCTCCTCAACCTTCTTGCGACTTAGGCAGTAGATAATGCCACTCTTGCCCTCGTTCTGCTTTATGAAGCGGATAATATCTCGGTCTGGGTCGTTCTTTGGACGCAACTCGTAGTAGAGGTTTGGACGGTTGAACGAACTCTTGAACACTGTGGCGTTTGTCATGCCGAGGTTCTTCTGAATATCCATCTGCACCTTTGGCGTAGCTGTTGCGGTGAGTGTAATGAGCGGAGCCTGGCCAATATCGTTTATAATTGGACGTATACGGCGATACTCAGGACGGAAGTCGTGTCCCCACTCAGAGATACAGTGAGCCTCGTCAATGGCGTAGAATGAGATTTTTATCTTGTGAAGGAAGGCGATGTTGTCCTCCTTTGTAAGTGACTCTGGGGCGAAATATAGCAGCTTGGTCTTGCCTGCAAGAACATCCTCACGCACCTGCTGCACAGCATTCTTCGAGAGTGAGGAGTTGAGGAAGTGGGCGATGCCTGGGTTGTCAGAGAAGGTACGCATGGCATCTACCTGATTCTTCATCAGGGCAATAAGTGGAGAGATGATGATTGCTACACCATCCATCATAAGAGCCGGCAGCTGGTAGCAGAGAGATTTTCCGCCACCTGTCGGCATAAGAACAAATGTGTCACGACCCGAGAGAAGATTCAGAATCACCGCCTCTTGGTTGCCCTTAAAGGATGTAAAGCCGAAATACTCTTTGAGCTTCGCATGTATTAACTCTCTGTCGGTCAGTTGCTGCGCCATATCCTAAATTATAATTTGTAGTCACTTATTGTTCCAAAAACGGAAAATCTTACTCAAAGATAGTGATAATTTTGGAAAAAAAGTATAACTTTGTAAAAAAAATAAACAAAAAAGTTTCAAAAAGATCTATATGAAGCTGTATACAACCGATTTAATCAAAAGATACAAGTCGCGTACCGTAGTTGATCACGTCTCCATCGAGGTTAATCAGGGCGAGATTGTCGGTCTTCTCGGCCCTAATGGTGCAGGTAAGACAACCTCGTTCTATATGATTGTAGGACTTATCAAACCTAATGGAGGTAGAATATTCCTTGAGCAGGACGATGGACAGGTGAACGAGCTTACAACCCTGCCAGTCTATAAGCGTGCACAGCTCGGTGTGAGCTACCTTGCGCAGGAGGCCTCTGTCTTTCGCCATCTGAGCGTTGAGGATAATATCCGCGCGGTGCTTGAGATGACAAATTATACAAAGGAGTATCAGCGCCATCGTCTTGAGGAGCTAATTGAGGAGTTTAGACTGCAGAAGGTGCGCAAAAGCTATGGTAACCAACTCTCGGGTGGTGAGCGTCGCCGAACAGAGATTGCGCGTGCAATCTCTATCAACCCATCTTTTATCCTTCTTGACGAGCCATTTGCGGGCGTAGACCCTATTGCGGTAGAGGATATTCAGAGTATTGTCGCTACGCTGAAGGGTAAGAATATCGGCGTGATTATCACCGACCACAATGTAGATGAGACTCTTGAGATTACCGACCGAACATACCTGCTCTATGAGGGTAAGATTCTAAAGACCGGTACTGCCGAGGAACTTGCAGAGGATGAGATGGTGCGTCGCGTATACCTCGGTAAGAACTTCGAGCTTAAGCGCAAGCGCAAGGATGTTGTGGCGAGTGAGGAGGTTGCAGAGAGTGAAGAGTAATAAATAAATACCATAAATTTGGACAAAAATATATCTGCGGGGCGGCTACATGGTTATGTGCTGCCACCGTGTTCTAAAAGTTACGCTCAGAGGGCACTTGCTGTGGCTCTGATGACAAAGGGGGAGTGTGTGTTACAGAATATAGATTTTTGTAACGACACTCTCTCGGCTATAAGTTGCATAGAGGCTTTGGGTGCTAAGGTTACCCGTAAGGATAATCGAACTCTTGTTGTTCAGGGAGGATTAGCGCCTCTGTCAGATAGACTTCATGTTGGGGAGTCGGGGCTTGCCGCCCGCCTATTTACTCCGATAGCGTCGCTGTGTGACCGTTGGATTACCATTGCTGGCCAGGGAACACTTCTCTATCGTCCTATGGATATGATGATTTCACCATTGCGTCAGCTTGGCGTAGATGTACGTGATGGTGGTGGAAGATTGCCAATAGAGGTCTGTGGCCCTATTGAGGGTGGTGAGATAGATGTTGATGGCAGCGTCTCGTCTCAGTTTGTTACGGGTCTACTGCTTGCGTTGCCACTTGCTGAGAATGATACGGTGATAAATGTCACAAAGGCTGTATCTAAGCCTTACCTTGATATGACAATTGATATTGCCCACCAGGCAGGTGTAGCTATAGAACATAATGATTATAAGCAGTTTTATGTCGCTGGTAATCAGAGCTATACTCCTCGTACATATACTATTGAGGGTGATTGGAGCGCTGCGGCAATGCTTCTGGTTGCAGGCGCTGTTGCAGGAGATGTTACTGTCGGAAATATCTCAATGCTCTCAAAGCAGGCGGATGTGGCTATCTGCGATGCCCTTGTGCGAGCAGGTGCAGAACTGGTCTCTGAGGGTGATACTATTAAGGCGGCACATCGTCCACTTCACGCCTTCGAGTTTGATGCAACACATTGCCCAGACCTATTTCCTGCTCTTGCCACTCTGGCAGCAGCGGCAGAGGGTGTGAGTACAATTATCGGCACACATCGTCTTGAACATAAGGAGAGCAATCGCGCTGAGGCTATAGCGCACGAGTTTGGAAGGTTGGGTATTGAGGTCGATTTGAGTACTGAAAATGTGATGAAGATTCGTGGCGGTGAGATTATTGGTGGCGTTGAGGTCGATAGCCATGGCGACCATCGTATGGCAATGACACTTGCTGTTGCGGGCCTTATAAGCAAGCGTGGGGTGACAATTCATGGCGCAGAGAGCGTGGCAAAGAGCTATCCAGATTTTTTTGAAACATTAGAGCAACTTTTATATGCACAATAGTTTTGGAAAAGCCTTTAGAATAGAGATTTATGGTGGCTCACATACAGAGTCGTTGGGTGTTATTATCTCTGGTGTGCCGGCCGGTATAAATCTGTGTGAGGCTGACTTTGAGGCAGATCTTAGCCGTCGCCGCGCTGGTGCTAAGGGTACTACACCGCGACGTGAAGGCGATATTCCGCATATTGTTAGCGGCGTAAGAGATGGCATAACGACGGGCGAAAAGCTGGAGATTGTATTCTATAATGAGAACACCCGCTCAGCAGATTATGATAAGCTCAGGGTGCATCCACGCCCTTCGCACGCTGACCTTACAGCTCGCCATAAGTATGGGGAGGAGTTTGACCTTCGTGGCGGAGGAATCTTCTCGGGTCGCATGACGCTGCTCATCGTTGCTGCAGGTGTGGTGGCAAAGAAGATAATGAGTGGCGCGACATTCAGCAGCCAGATAGTTGAACTTGGAGGTTGTCGTGATGCTGAGCAGTTTGCGACAATTGTCGCTGCAGCACAAGGGGATGCCGACTCTGTGGGCGGAGTTATAGAGTGTATAGTGACGGGCGCTGGTCGTGACCTCGGAGAGCCATTCTTTGACTCTGTGGAGAGTATGGCGGCACATCTGCTCTTTGCAGTTCCGGCGGTTAAGGGTGTTGAGTTTGGTAGTGGCTTTGAGGGGGTGCGTCTACGTGGTAGCGAGCGCAATGACCGAATTATTGACGACAAAGGCACTACAGCGACAAATCATGAGGGCGGAATAAATGGCGGAATAACAAATGGCAACCCTATAGTGGTACGTGTTGCGATAAAACCGACGCCGAGTATTGGCCTGGGTCAGCAGACCTATAACTTTGCAACTCAGAGTGTTGAGGAGCTTAAGATAGGGGGGCGCCATGACGCTTGTATTGTGCTTCGTGCCTCGGTAGTCGTTGAGGCAGCTATGGCTGTGGTACTTGCAGACTTAAAGCTCAGCCTATGACCGTCAGAGAGGCTATACAGATAGTTGAGCGAGCTGTAGGACCGCTCTATGGTGCACCTGAGGCAACAGCTATTGCTCGTCAGGTTGTTTGTCGTAGTTGCGGATACTCATTTTCGCAACTTGTTGTTCACTATGATGATAGTATTGAGATAGCCGATTTTAACACAATTGTCAATCAACTCTCTGTGGCTCGCCCTGTGCAGTATGTGCTCGGTAAGGCGGAGTTCTGCGACCTTGACTTTGCGGTGCGTGAGGGGGTTCTTATCCCTCGACCTGAGACCGAGGAGCTTGTTGGGTTGGTGGCAGGTGTGGCAACCAAAGGTATGCGAATTCTTGATGTCGGAACGGGTAGTGGAGCTATCGCTGTTGCCCTTGCTAAAAGGGTTGCTGGGGCAGAAGTTGTGGCGGTAGATATATCAGATGCTGCACTTGAGGTGGCAGCTGAAAATGTTGCGCACCATGGTGTCAATGTCACCATTGTTAAGGCCGATGCACTGGGTGATATGTCACATCTTGGAGAGTTTGATATTATCGTCTCAAATCCTCCATACATTCCACAATCTGATATTGCCAATATGCATGCCAATGTGGTTGATTATGAACCACATACAGCACTATTTGTAGCTGATAACGACCCTCTTGTTTTCTATCGTTCTATTGCTCAGAATGGACTGAAGATGTTGAGGAGTGGTGGTCGATTATTCTTTGAGATTTATGAGCATTTCGCAGGGCAGATGGTTCAGATGTTAGAGAGTTTGGGCTATAGAGATACGGTTGTTGTGAAGGATGTTTTCGGAAAGGAGCGCATGGTATGGAGCAGAAGGTAAAACGTACAAAAACACCAGAGCAGGCGCTTGTTTCGCTGATGAATCTATGTGCAAAGAGTGAGAAGTGCACGGGTGATGCACGTCGACTAATGCGAGGTTGGGGCGTAACTACTGCAGATGCAGAGAAAGTGTTGCAACGCCTTGTTAATGAGCGGTTTATAGATGATAGTAGATATGCAGAAGCCTTTGTGCGAGAGAAGATAAATCTCAGCGGTTGGGGAGCCTATAAGATTACTGCAACGCTGCGTCAAAAGGGTGTCGATACGGCTATTATAGCCGCGGCACTTGAGCAGTATAACGATGTAGATACGGTAGAGCGACTCACGGTGTTGCTTACCCGAAAATTAAGAACTGTTAAGGCGAAGAGTATCCCCGACCTGCGAGCTAAACTATTTAGATATGCGGCAGGACAGGGGTATGACTTCTCTACTGCGCGCGAGGTGGTGGAGAGGCTTGTAAAGAGTGATGATCAATGCGACGAATTAGACTTTTAACGATACTTTTTGCCATAGTGGTGGGTAGTGCTATGGCATATCAATACCCAATTAAGGATGTCAAGGGGCTCCACTCAGCCTCTTTTGCTGAAATGCGTCCTGACCACTTCCATTCAGGCGTGGATATTAAGACCGAAGGTAAAATTGGTAAGCCTATAGTGGCGGCCGAGGATGGATATATTTCGCGTGTATGCCACACACCTTCAGGTTATGGCCTTGCGCTCTATGTCACACACCCAAAGAGGGGTACGATGACAGTTTATGGACACCTATCAAGGTTTATAGATGGGGTAGAGTCTTATGTGCGTGACTATCGCTATCAAAATAGGGCTAATAGTGTAGATATTAACTTTACGCCCGATAAGTTCCCAGTAAAGCGTGGTGAAATTATTGGTTACTCTGGTAATACGGGTAACTCCTTTGGCCCTCATCTACACTATGAGCTGCGCAATGCAGAGGGTACTCATACATATAATATCGTTCGTAAGGGGGTACTTCGTCCTAAAGATGATATATCTCCGCGACTGCTTCGCCTGCACTATATTGAGGTTGATACACTTGATGGTGTGGCTGTTGAGGCGCCCGTTAAGAGTTTTAACATTTTAGGTAAAGGGAACTCTTATAAGATAGATGGCACTGTCTCTGTTGGTCGTGTGGGCTACTTTGTGTTGGAGTGTAGAGATCATCAGACGGGTAATGGCAGTAGCCGCTTTGGAATCTATCGTGCAAAGATGTCGGTAGATGATAGGACTATTTTTGACTACCGCATGGATGGCTTTGCCTTTAGCGATAGCCGACTTTGCAATCTTGTGAGTCACTACGCAATGCAGCAAGGTGCCAAGTGCGAGGTTATACGTCTTGCTCAAGTGGCTGGAGCACCCGAGAGACTATATCACAAATCTGCTGGTCGTGGGGCTATACGCGTTGCAGAAGGTGAACAATGTAAGATCGAGATTGTTGTAGAGGATGATTGCGGTAATAGCTCTGTGCTAAGGTTTACAGCTAAGGGCAAGGCTGATAGCCAGTGCTTTACGCCAATCAGGGATTGTGTGGCTGTTGTCGCGGGTGTGGGTAGCAGGGTTGTTGCCACTGATAGAGGAGTGAGTGCCTTTGTTGGTAAGACGGCATACTATGCACCGACATTTTGTCGTGTTCAGAGAACGGAAAATAGACCAGATATTGAAGGAGTTGTTGTTCTGTCAGACGAGTGCTCCGTGCTCGACCCTACAGTGCCGATGCAGAGACATGTCACTGTGGCTCTTGATGCAAAGGTACCTTTAGAGCTGATGACAAAGTGCTGCGTGGCGGTGAAGAATCGCCGAGGTAAATATACTCACGCCGGAGGATATTATGCAGGTGGCGGTAAGGTCTACTTGCGTACCCGCCGTGTGGGTGATATGGTCGTGGTTGCCGATACTATTGCACCTACGGTGCGCCCAAATTGGAGAGAAGGGGCAAATCTGACTCGCTCTAATAGGTTGACATTTAGTGTGTCGGATAACTTTGCGGGTGTAGATAGCTACTCGCTGTGGATTGATAATGAGTGGGTGACACTCAACTATAACCCTCTGCAGGGTGTTGTCTATCATAGCTTTGATAGAGCGCTGGCGGCTGGTCGTAATACTAACCACTCGGTGCGCATGCGTGTTGTCGATGGTGTGGGAAATATTACAATTTTTGAAGGTGAATTTTATCGATAGATTATGAAAAGATTGCTGACTATTACATTGGTATTCAGTCTATTATCCTTTGCTGCCTCTGCGTCATCTCGCAAATATGAGAGGGCTCGAAAACAAGTAATTGAGCGTGGACAGGGATACTATAAGGATATCTTTATGGATAGCGGTATTGCCCTTACTTCGCGCACATATCTACCATCGGCACGTTTTCTGGGTCTTGATATTGAGTATTTTGCCTCTGCGTCAAAGAAAAACCTCACAACCAAGGATACTCTGCGACAGACAAAACTTATGGTTGGCAGCGAAGAGGATACAAATGGCTGGCTGCTCTATCCAGATGGGGCTCCGCGCTTTCGTATGATATATGTCAATGGTGGCAGTGCCTCTAAACATGCAAACTCGTTGGGTAATAAGGGGCGTGAACGAATTGGTGAGTATGTTGCTGCTGGTGGCTCATACTTTGGTACCTGCGCTGGAGCATATATCGGTACTCGTGGCGCAAAGTATGTCAGTGGTTATAGACATGTAGATAAGTTTTTTACCCTTTGGCCTGGTTATGGACACTCCACAGGGCTGAGAAAACAATCTACAACACTGACTCTTGAGCGTAAGAGCCCGCTGCTAAGATATTTCGACTTTGGTAAGGATTGTGCTGTTGATAGCGTGCGCCATAATGGCGGTTGCTATGCTTGTGAGCTGCCAGATGGAACTGAACCTTTAGCTCGATATAAGTTCAAAAATACCAGTAAGGTGAAGATTGACGGCGAGCTGTGCATCTGGGCGTATAAACCAAGCAAGAGCGGTGGTCGTGTTGTCTTGTGCGGTTCTCACCCTGAGGGCGTTGAATATGGAGAGCGACTCAAACTCACTGCGGCAATGCTTCTATATGCTATGGATGGCAACCCACAGCCACAGATTAAGGGTACTCTTGAGAACGGTAAGACTCGCGAGATGAACAAGCGCACCGAGGATAATAATCCCGACTTTACCCGCATCGGCGATTTGCAGTATCACCACTTTGCTGTAGATGTACCACGAGGATGTAAGAGTATGAAAATCTCACTTGATGGCTACGAGGATGCGAAAAAGTTTGACTTAACACTGCTTGCAAAACGTGGCGAATTGGCATTTCATGACAATACAACTGATAAAGTTGTCTCTCGCGGCTGCAAGAAGAGTATGACTATTGATAATCCCAAACCAGGTCGTTGGTATATCTCAGTCCGTTGCGAAACAACCGTAACCACCGGAACAAATAAGTACGGCACCTACTACCGAAGCTATCGTAATGTGCTCAATGGCGTGCCTTATAAGATAACTGTTAGCTATTAACCCTCGGCTATTAGCTAACAGTTGACTTTTGCTCAGCGCGTTGACTAATTGTGGTATGCAATCTGCTCACCGGTGTCAAGGGTGAGAGTTACGGTGTAGGTATGCTCGCGCGCATCTGCAGGGAAAGTGGCGCTCTGGAACAGCAGACCGCTAAACTTGCTGGCATTGAGCAGATTGTACAGCTCTGGGTCTACTTCGCTCACTACTTTAGAGTAGTTTCTTGATATCTCGCCCGTAAATCCCTGCTTGACATACTCTGCAAGCGAAGAAAATTCTACTGTAAATAGCGGCGCAAGGTCTGTGCCGGCAGGGTAGTTCTCACCCCAACTCTTGTCGCTGGTGATAGATATCTTGTTGATCTTGTCGCTGTAGCAGTCGTAGTCACAAATACCACTCTCTAATACCCAGCCGCGATTGTCGTATAGACGCAGTGTACTCTTTGTTGGGTTGTGGTCGCCATACTTTATCTGTAGCTCGCGGTATTTGTCAGCACCCTTGCCATCATAGACCGAACTTGCACTAAACTCTGGATAGTTATATGGCGTTACAGATATCGTTAGCGCATTGTCGCTTATCGGCACAATAGTCACTACATCTCCCATCATCCAACTGTTGCTCCTAACCATCGATACATAGTTTAATACTGTCGCATTAACCTCTACCGTCTTGTCTGTCTTGTGATCCTTCTCGCAAGAAACTAGTAGCACTACTACTGCCAAAATACTCAAAACTCTTTTCATAATCTTAATATTTTAGTTTGCACTTTGTTATATAACGCAATTTGTCCGTTTTTATTGTTACTGTGCTGAATATTAACAATTTACCCCCCCCCGATTTTTCGGGTGAGGGTACGGCTAATTGCTTTACAAAGGTATAAAAAGAATAGTTAAAATCCAAATAAAAAGGATAGCTCAGTGCGGGCAGTTCTCTCAATATGAGTTGCTGTCTACTTCGCGCAGCAAGGGTAATCCTCTTCGTTGTATGAGTATGTTATGTTAAAGGTTCTTCTCGCTGTGGCATCGCCAATACGACACTTATATTTGTATGTATATGGCAATATACACCAATTTGGCAACTCTCCTTCAATCTCTACAATATTATCTTTATATGAGAGGATCTTGATTGTTGTCTGTGGCGATTTCCCAGGTGCCAAATCCTCAGCTATAATTGTAATAGTCCTATTATCAACATCATAACTCCACTGCCAAGTGTCATAAAGGTTTCCGGAGTGATGCTTTGTGCCGGAATTAGGCTGACTACAAGTGGCATTGATATGATAACCCATTCTGCAAGTGCCATCATTGTAAAATACGATAGTGTTTCCCGTGCCAAAATCGGTAAACTTTTCGCCCATTGAGCCTATAATACCCTGGCCCCAAGGCTTTACACACTTCTCTCCCTCCATTACCTCGCAATCTATCGGGGTAAGTGTGCCAACTAAAAGATCGTCAATTAACTGCGTCATCCCCTTTACAGTTTCACCATCCCCCTGCTCATTGGGAGTAATACCATTTTCAGTATTACAAGAGATTGTCGCTACAAGCAACAATGCATAAAATAGCATTCGTTTCATTGTTGTAAAAGTTTTAATCATTGTGACTATATCCTTCTCTGTACAAATGTATGAAAAATAGATTCAATTTACAAGAAGATAGGTAAAAAAGCCTGCCGATTTTGTTGTTCGGTAGGCTCTGGGTTGTTTTTTGTCAAATTATTATTACAGCTCTGTCTTCCACAGTCCGTGGAGGTTGCAGTACTCATATACTGCGATTGGTTTGCTGTTGCAGGTGCAGATAACTGCCTCTGGCTTATCTGTGAGGTTTACGCGGATACCACCGGTCTCGGTCTCGACATATATAAATGCGATGTGGTGCTCTGGAAGCATTGGGTGTGCTACGCTACCAACCTCGACCTTTATTGTGCAGTCGTCAATTTTGGTGACTACCGGAATATGCTTCTCGCCGCTTGCTTCAACGGTATTTGGGATAAGCTCCTCCATCTTCTCACCACAGCATACTACTGCTACACCTGAATCTACTACCTTCTCTACTACATTGCCACAGTGGCGGCACTTAAAAAACTTTGTCATATTAGTTGTCTTTTTAACCTATTAATCAATCAATTATTTCTGTCACTACTCTGCGCTTGTTGCAAGTGGGCTTGCCTGCTTGTATACTCGAGTTGCAAGCTCCTTGTCGAGCTGATACATGCCATACTTGTCACTCTCAACACTCTGAGTCGCAAAAATCATTCCGCGTGCAGACTCCTCCTCCTCAATCTGCTCATCAATAAACCACACAAGCATATTTGACGATGCAAAGTCTCTATCGTCGGCAGCAATAGCTGCAAGGTTGTTGATCAGTCCTGTAACGACCTTCTCGTGGCGTAGAGTCTCCTCAAACATCTCAAGCACCGACTCCCACTCTGTGCGTACAGGCTCAATCGGCTTTAGTGTAACCTTGGCGTCGCGAGAGTTGAGGTAGTTCATCAGTATGCGAGCGTGATCCTGCTCCTCGAGCCACTGAATGTAGAACCAATTTGCAACACCCTTGTAACCCTTTGCCTCTGCGTCGAGTGACATTGAAAGGTAGAGGTAAGCAGACCATAGCTCGGCATTAATCTGGTTGTTAATTGCTGTGTGAAGTTTTGCGCTAATCATAGTTGTAAAGTTTTAAGGTTTTGTGTCGTATTTCTTATTTTAGTAGGTTGTTTAACCTTTCGCGAAGCTCGCTCTCACTCTTGCCTCCGACCTCGCGCTCTGGTTTGCCATCCATCGGGATGAAAATCAGCGTCGGGATTGTGCGGATGTTAAACGCGGCAGCAAGCTCCTCTTCTTGGTCTACATTGACTTTGTATATGTCAATTTTGCCCTCAAACTCATCAGATAGAGCCTCTACAATCGGTAGTAGTCGCTGGCAAGGTCCACACCATGAGGCGTAAAAGTCTATCACCGCAGGCTTGTCACCCAAAAATTTCCAATCAGTAGCCATTGTCTCTATATCCGCTACTCGTCTTAAAAAACCACCTTTAGTTAGATTTATAGTTGCCATATTTGTGTCGTTTTAATCGTTTAACTTTCTGTTTCTACTGCAAAGATAATGCAAATAAATTAATCTGTCAAATCAAAAATTTTTATGGTATTATAAGAATGACTTATACGACAGAAACCGCCGTTTTTAGGACTTTTTGTTCTGAAAAGTCTGAAATTCTGTGCAAAAGGGTACAATGTTATGAATAATTTACTATATTTGTAACTGATTGGGACAGTGTGAGGGTGATATTGGAGTTGAAAATTTGGTTCGGTATCGCTTTTCTGGTGCCCTTTTTAGACGATGATTCACCTTTATACTAAAATAAAATGAGAGAACAATTAGAGTCTTTAAGCAATCTGACTATCAACTTCGGTCAAGGAGGTATGATGATTGTAAACATCATCCTCGCCTTTGTGATGTTTGGTGTTGCGCTTGGAATCAAGACATCCACATTTAAGGAGGTCTTTCAGAAGCCTAAGTCTGTCATTATTGGCGTTCTGATGCAGTGGATTGGTCTGCCGTTGGTAACTTTCTTGGTGGCGCTTGCGCTCAACCAGTGGATTACCCCAATGATTGCGCTGGGTATGATTTTGGTGGCTTGTTGCCCAGGTGGTAACATTTCAAATTTTATCTCGTCACTCTCTAAGGGAAATGTTGAGCTGTCTGTATCAATGACGGCTATTACCACAGCACTTGCTCCTATAGTAACACCGCTAAACTTCTTTGCGTGGGGTAATTTGTACGCCTATATTGTCAGCGTAAAGCAGGATATTCCTGAGCTGTCAATTCCGTTTTTGCCAATGCTATATCAGATTCTGCTTCTGCTTGGTCTGCCGATTGTGTTGGGTATCATATTTGCTAAGTATCATCCAAACGCCACTAAAAAGATTACCAAGCCTGCGCAGGTGCTATCTATCCTACTCTTTATAGGCATGGTGTTGGTCTCTTTCTCGCAGAACTGGCAGATTTTTCTTGATAACATCATCTATGTCTTCTTTATCGTAATGCTTCATAATGCTTGTGCTTTGGCAACGGGTTTTGTTGGCGCAAAGTTGGCAAAACTGCCTCAGAAGGATTGTCGTTCACTCACTGTCGAGATTGGTATTCAGAACTCGGGCTTGGGCCTTGTGTTGCTTTTCAACCCTGTAATCTTCCCACCTGAAATCTGGCACCAGCACTATGGCGGCATGCTTCTGGTTACCGCTTGGTGGGGCATTTGGCATATCGTTTCTGGTCTTACGGTGGCATATCTTTTCCGCCGCAAACCACTTGCAGAGTAGATTATGAAAAAGATACGCAAAATTCAAGATAACGACAACCTCTACAACTTTTTACGATACTATGTTGACTTTGCTCTTCGTCTTTCGTATCGTAATGTTAGGTATGTAGGTCGTGAAAAGATTCCGCACGATGGGGCGGTAATCTATGCGGTAAACCACACAAATGCTCTGATGGACGCACTTGTGTTGTTGGCTATGGATCGCAGTCCAAAGGTCTTTGTCGCTCGTGCAGATATCTTCCGCAATCCTAAGCTGGCAAAGATACTCACATGGCTCAAGATTATGCCTATTATGCGTATTCGTGACGGCTATGATGAGGTTAAGAAGAATAATGAGACCTTTGAGCGCGCAGTGGATGTGCTACGTGATAAAATCCCGTTCTGCATCTTCCCAGAGGGAACTCACCAGGCTAAGTATTCGTCACTTCCGCTCTCAAAGGGTATCTTCCGCATCGCTTTTCAGGCACAGGAGATGATGCCCGACATGCCGCTCTATATTGTGCCTGTAGGTATAAGATATGGCAACTTCTTCCGCTTCCGTTCTACTGTTCGCGTGCAGATTGGCGACCCGATAAATGTCGGAGAGTATATCAATCAGCATAGTGACCTTAGCCAGGCAGAGCAGATGGTTCAGATGAAGGATATGCTGACTGAGCGCCTTCAGGAGTCTATATTCTATATCCCTAATGATGAGAATTATGACGCCACATACGAGATTTGTGCTGCCGTAGTTAAAAAGCAGGCTCGCAAGATTGCTGCGGGACGTAGACGTCAGAATCAGCTCGACTTGCATTTTGAGGCGAATAATATTACTGTAAATCAGATTGCTCAGTTGCAGCAGAGCGACCCTCAGAGCGCTGCGCATCTGTTGCAGTTGGGTGCAGAGGCATCGGTTATGCGTAAGAGCCAGAGAATTAGCCTCTCTTCGGTATCCGTTAAGTTCCCAGTGCTCTCGCGTATCCTCAAGATTCTCTTTGCCCTTGTGGCGCTACCATACTGCGTACCGGTTTCGGTACTTACGTTGCCAATAAATTTGCTCTGCAGTTTTCTATTTACAAAGTTGCGTGACTATGCCTTCCGTAATTCGGTTCGCTTCTTTGTAAATCTGCTAATGTGGCCGCTGCTGATGATTATCTACTCAATTGTAGCCTATGCAGTTCTACCATGGCAGTGGGCACTTCCGGTGACTCTTGCGTTACTGCCAGCGCCTATAGTGGCTCATGAGACTTGGCGATTGATACGTCTAGGACTCTCGGATGTTAAACTGCTGTTAAATAGCGGACTGAGAGCTAAATATCGTGAAATTAAAGAAATTATATTCGGTAAATAATATGAAGAAATTTACACTACTTGCCCTGCTGCTATCATTTACACTCTCTACAGCACAGGCAAAACAGAAACAGACAACACAAAGTGAAGCTAAACAGGAGATTATTAAGACCGGTTACAACTTCGGTCCGCTGCCTGCCGTTGCATTTGACGCCGATAAGGGCTTCCAGCTCGGTGCGCTGCTCAATATCTATGACTTTGGCGATGGTAGCACCTACCCAAACACCCGTCAGCAGTGGTATCTTGAGGCGTCATTCTTTACTAAGGGCTCTCAGCTATATGTAATCTCGTATGATAATCGCTTCCTTATTCCTGGAGTGCGTTGGTCATCTTCTCTTACAATCACAAATGAGAAGGCTATGGACTTCTATGGATATAATGGATATATGTCCTACTATGACCATGAGATGGTTGCAGCTGGTAAGGATAAGGGTAATAAGGATATGTATATCTACACCCCTAAATATCGTATTAACCGCCTTGCTCTGCTCTTTAAGAGTGACTTTGTAGGAAATATCTGGAATAAAAAATTCTTTTGGGAGGCGGGTTATCACCTCAGCTACTTCAAGCAGGGGGCAATAAACCGCGAAAAAATTAATAAGAATAAGGAGGAGCACAAGATGTTCCCCGATTCTGAGAAGACTCTCTATGAGCAGTATCGCGAGTGGGGACTTATCTCTGATAAGGAGGCTAATGGTGGCTTAAATAGCACCCTGCGTCTTGGTTTGCTCTTTGATACACGCGATAAGGAGGGTGCTCCATCACGCGGTATCTGGGCAGAGGCTCATGTTACTCTTGCTCCAAAGTGGCTTGGAACGACCAATCCATACTATCGTTATTCGGCAACTTTCCGCCACTATGTGCCTATTGTAAAGAACGATATCCTCACCTTTGCCTACCGCCTCAACTATGAGGGTTGCTTTGGTAACAGCACTCCATACTACATCACCCCATATATGACAACTATGGGCGCACAGTATGACCGCGACGGTATGGGAGGCTATCGCACTGTGCGTGGTATTATGCGCAACCGTGTGCAGGGTCTAGATATGGCGACATATACTGCTGAGCTTCGTTGGCGCTTCGTAAACTTCACACTCTGGAAGCAGAATATCGCCTTTGGTCTGAATCTCTTTAGCGATGGTGCTTACGTTACCCGCGGCTTCGATATGACCTTCAAGGGCGAGGAGAAGTATCGTGCCGAGTATGAGGAGTATATGGCAAAGGGTCAGAAGCATGACCTCCCTCATATCACCGCCGGAGCAGGCCTTCGCTTTATCATGAACCAGAACTTTATCGTAGCCTTTGAGTATGGCCTTCCTGTAGGTAAGTTGCGCCAGCAGGATGGTAAGGGAGCGTTCTATATCAACACAGGCTACCTATTCTAATTTTGTTGTGAAAATGGTGCAGTTGCGGCACATCCCTTAAAAATCAGTGGCGGCTGTACGTTTTAGTACTATCCGCCACTGCTTTTTTTGCACGATGCACCACAACTGCACCATTTTGACAACAAAATTGTTCTGTGCGAAGATTGCTTTTTTGCCGAGCGTTGTATAGGAGCCACTATAACAACAAAATATACGTTACACGCATAATTTTTTTGCTGATTGTGAAAAAAAAATATCTTTTTTTGATAAATTTGCACAATAATCGCATACGATATGTCGTTAGTGATGTAGAAAATAGCTTAAAACTGTAAACGATGAAAAGATTTATTGCAATTATTGCTGTTGTGTTCGGTGTGACATTTATGGCAAATGCGGACGAGCGTCCGATAGAGGTACAGCAGTTACCTAAGACTGCGCAGGTGTTTATTACAAACAATTTTGCTGGTGTTCCGGTTATGTATGCAACCGTTGATAGAGAGTTGCTTGATACAGACTACGAGGTTCGCCTTGAGGATGGCACTAAGATTGCATTCAATGGTTCAGGTGCGTGGAGTGAAATTTCAAACAAGCGCACAGGTATCCCTGCAAAAGTTATTCCTGCAAAATTGGTTGATTATGTGAGCAAGCACTACAAGGATGTTCGTTTCCTATCAATCGACAAGGATGCTCGTGATTATGAGATTAAGCTATCTAATGGCATTGAGCTTACCTTTACTCTTGATGGTAGATTAATTGGATTTGATGATTAGTTGTTGTTAGTTAAGATTTTTGAGTATCTTCATTCGGCTGGTAAAGTTTACCAGCCTCTTTTTTTGCTCTTTTGGCTGGAATGGCATATCTTTGTATATGCTAACCTTTTCGGCTAAAAATATTAAGGAGCGATTTGACAGGATGCCCATGGCTCTGCTTACCCTTGCGCTTATCGGAGGCATTATGCTTGCGGCGCATTTTACTGTGCACTATGGGCTTTGGATAATTCTTGTAGTTCTATCGACCCTTGTCGCTCTGTGGCGCCGAGAAGCGGCTTTAGCTGCACTATTTGCACTTGGAGGTGCGCTATATCAAATAAATGCATTAGAACTTTTACCTCAGAACGAGCCTCTGAAATTGGTGGTTCAGATAGATGATAGGGGTATTGATTATGGTAGATTTAGCACCTACGATGCAGATGTGCATAGCTGTAATGGCCGCCGTGTAAGTGCAAAGGTACGTATTACTGCGGACTCGCTTGTTCATCCTCGCCAGGGCGATATTATAGAGATAACATCGTCAGTTCGCCCATTTTTACCAGCAGATGGTGGCTATGCAGAGAGCATGTACCGTCGGGGCTATTCGGGTCGCGTGTCAATTAGCGGATATAAAGTTAAGAGTTATACCCCTGCTGAGCGACAAACGCTACATAGTTGGGCAATTAGGCGCCTTGAGTCGCTTACACCGCAATCTTCGGCTCGTGATGTGGCGATGTCTGTCACCTTGGGTACTCGAGCAATTACAGGTAGTAAGCTCTCTCAGCAATACTCTGTCAGTGGCGCATCTCACCTGCTCGCAGTTTCGGGTTTGCATGTGGGGTTGGTCTTTGTTCTGCTCCATATTCTGCTACTTCCGTTGGTCTTTTTGTGGCGTGGCAATATTATTCGTGCTGTGATAGCTGTGGCGATGATATGGCTCTATGTTGCACTATGTGGCTATCCTACAAGTGCCGTGCGAGCAGCGATAATGTTCTCGGTGCTGCAGTTGTCCTACTTGGCTAAGAGTCGCCATCTGCCCGAAAATTCGCTATTCTTGACGGCCTTTATCATGCTTGCAGTCAATCCGTATATGCTCTTTGAGCTGAGCTTTAACCTCTCCTTTGTCGCTGTGGCGGCTATACTCTTTGTGGCTCGGCCAATTATTAATATGATTCACTATAGAGGCTTTGGTAAGGGAGTGGTTGATGGCGTTGTAATCTCAACAGCTTGCGTTGTGGCAACTATGCCACTTATTTCGCATTGCTTTGGCGTCGTGTCACTTCTCAGTATTGTTGTCACGCCGCTGGCTCTACTTACCTCGCAAATAATGATTGTCTGCAATCTTGCAGCCCTATTTTTGCCACATCCAGCAGCCACGGTAGTCGCTCAAAGTGCTACATGGTGCGGTGACGTGCAAAATAGGGTGGTGGAGCTATTCGCACGCTTTGGTGTAGGATATGCAGAGTTGCAGATTGATAGTCTAACGCTTATGCTTAGCTATGTAGTTTTGGTGCTTCTTATGCTACTAAGCTTTGGATTTCGGTGGGGCAGTGCTGGACGAGGGGATAGATAACAAAAAAATAGCAGCCCATAGGACTGCTATCTCTCCAAGAACAGAGTTTTTTACTTGTTCTTCTTATCGTAGCGCTTTGCGTAACGGCTCATAAACTTATCAACGCGACCAGCGGTATCTACCAACTTAATCTTACCGGTGTAGAATGGGTGAGATGTGTTGGAGATTTCCATCTTATACACGGGATAGGTT
>CAJGDC010000038.1 GCA_904502005.1 uncultured Alistipes sp. | reverse complement strand
GGAGCGTCTTCAGAGCTTCCGTGGTGTTGTTATCCAGATTAAGGGTACAGGCAAGACCAAGATGTTTACAATCCGTAAGATCTCTAACGGTGTAGGCGTTGAGCGTATCTTCCCTCTCTACTCTCCACACCTTGACAAGATTGAGGTTAACAAGCGTGGTGTAGTTCGTCGTGCACGTATCTACTACTTCCGTGAGCTTACCGGTAAGAAGGCTCGTATCAAGGAGCGTCGTATGGTTAAGACCGAGGCTTAATTCTTCGGTGTTAAGCAATGTGGAGGTTGTCGAATTTCGGCAACCTCTCTCTTTTTTCAAAAAAAGTACTATCTTTGTAGCAAGAAAAAGATATAAAGTTAAAAATAGAAAATAATATGGAGTTTGAAGGAACAGTATTCAGAATTATGCCAGCCACAAGTGGTCAATCTGCTCGTGGACCTTGGCAGCGTCAGGAGGTAATCTTTGATATGAAGGGTCAGTCGCAGTACCCTCGCAAGATATGTGTTACATTCTTTAATAAGGCAGAGGAGGTTGCTCGTCTAACTGTCGGTGCAGAGTATAATGTCTCTATTGATATTGAGTCGCGTGAGTATAACGGCAAGTGGTACACCGACGTGCGTGCATGGAGAATCGTTGCCAAGGAGCAGACCCCGCCAACACCCGCTGGTGGTGTAAACCCTCCAGCTTATAGCGCTCCAATGCCAACTGAGGAGCCTGCATATGCACGAAGCACTGCTGCGCAGGATGTAGATGATTTGCCATTCTAAAGGGCTAAATAAAAAACACTCTAAGGATTCCTTAGAGTGTTTTTTTTGTGGGTTGTATCGTAGATATTTTACGAAACCTTTTTAGGGGTAGATGCCTCAAGACGGTCGAGCTTGTCAAGTAGGCGTGCACAAAATTCAACATTCATCTCGTGAGCTACCGACTGTGCTGCCGCCTGCTCAGCCTCCTTCTTAGACTCTCCAACGCCGTGGCCAACCTCAAGGTTGTCAATCATTACAACGCTGCGGAATGAGTGTGCCCCTGCGGTACTTCCCTTGCCCAAACCTTTGGTTTTGAAGCTGATTAGATGGTGGTGTTTCTGTCCCCACTCAATCAGGCGACTCTTAAAGTCAGTCTCCTCCTCATCTACGCGGTCAAGCGACAGGGCTGTGGCGTAGATGCCGTTGATAAGCAGGCGGTTGACAAAGTTGTATCCCTGGTCAAGGTATATAGCGCCCATCATAGCCTCAAAAGCGTCGCCGAAGATATGCTTCTGGGTTGTAGAGACGGAGTTGTTGCAGATAATGCACTGGTCAAGCCCCAGCTTCTTAGCAATACCGTTAAGTGACTGACGAGAGACAATCTTAGAGCGTAGCTGTGTTAGGCGGCCCTCGTCATACTCTGGGTACTCAATAAAGAGATAGTCGGAGGTTACGCTCTCGATAACAGCATCGCCGAGGAACTCCAGTCGCTCATTATTTATCGTCTGACCATCAACAACAATAGACGCTGATTTGTGAATCAGCGCCATCTTATAGAGTTCAATATTGTTAGGAATAAAACCGAAGATGTCGTCAATCATACGGTAGTACTCCTTATCTTGTCCGAAATTTCTCTTTATCGGACGGAGTATAAAATCAAGCACAATATATATCCAATTTTAGCTGCAGAGCAGCATCTTGTAAAACATGGCTACAGACGAACCGGTGGATGTCACTCAATCGGCATCTATAGCTTACGGAACACAATGGTGGAGTTGTGACCACCAAAGCCGAAAGTGTTGCTCATAGCGACCTTAACATCGCGCTTCTGAGCTGTTCCGAGGGTGAGGTTGAGATTCGGGTCGATAGCGGGATCAACCTGCTCAACGTTAATTGTAGGAGGAACAATGCCCTTGGTTATCGCGAATACGCACGCCAATGCCTCCACTGCAGCTGTAGCGCCGAGCAGGTGGCCAGTCATAGACTTTGTAGACGAGATATTCATCTTGTAGGCATCCTCACCGAACAAGCTCTGCACAGCAGTTATCTCAGCAACGTCGCCGAGCGGGGTGCTTGTTCCGTGGGTGTTGAGATAGTCAACATCAGCTGTTCCGATGCCAGCATCTTCAAGCGCTAGGCGCATGGAGAGTATAGCACCCTTGCCCTCTGGATGAGGGGCGGTCATGTGATAGGCATCTGCAGACATTCCGCAGCCTGCCACCTCGCAGTAGATCTTTGCACCACGGGCTACAGCGTGCTCATATTCCTCAAAGATGAGTGCGCCAGCGCCCTCGGCAAGCACAAAGCCGTCACGGTCCTTATCAAACGGACGAGAGGCGTGCTTAGGGTCATCGTTGCGAGTTGATAGTGCTCGCATTGACGAGAATCCGCCAACGGAAGGGATGATAATCGGAGCCTCAGAGCCACCAGTAACAATCATATCAGCCTTGCCCCAACGAATCAGGTTGCAGGCGTCAATCATTGCGTGGTTAGAGGATGCGCAGGCAGAGATAACGCAGTAGTTAGGACCCATAAATCCATACTTTAGCGAGATATGTCCTGCGGCTAAGTCCGCAATCATCTTAGGTACAAAGAATGGGCTGAAGCGAGGGGTACCATTACCTCCTGCCCAGCCCATAACCTCATCGTAGTAAGTCTGTATACCGCCCACGCCAGACGACCAAATAACGCCTACGCGCTCAAGGTCGGTCTTCTCAAGCTCTATGCCCGCATCCTCCACAGCCTCAGTTGCAGCAACAAGTGCAAACTGTGAGTATCGGTCATACTTGCGAAGCTCTTTGCGGTCAAAGATAGCTGTAGGGTCAAAATTCTTGACCTCACAAGCGATACGCGAAGAGAATTTTGTAGCATCGAAAGCTGTGATAATATCGGCGCCGCTTACACCCTGCTCAAGATTTCGGAAGTACTCCTCAATATTGTTTCCTATTGGGTTTATGGTTCCTATACCTGTGACTACAACTCTCCTTTGCTCCATACTCTCCCACTAAGACTTTCTACTACTTAAAATTCAAATTCGATAAGACGAATTACTTAATCTCGTCCTTGTGAGCCTCAAGATAGTTGAGAACATCACCAACAGTCTGCATAGACTCTGCAACCTCCTGTGGAATCTCAACACCGAACTCAGACTCAAAATCCATCATTAGCTCTACGCTGTCGAGTGAATCAGCACCAAGGTGACCAGTGAATGTAGCCTCTGGTACTACCTCTGACTCCTTAACGCCAAGCTTGTTTACGATAGTCTTTACGACTCTCTCCTGAATGTTTGACATAACTTTCTCTTTTTAGTTAAACAATTATATAACTTTTACTGTATAAACTGTCGTTATTTCTACCACCCATCTATTATTTAAGAACAAATCGTAGCAATTCGTTACAGTTTGTTAGGTAAAACGATGCAAAGATAGCACTTTTTTATTATCTTTGGCATTAAATAGCAAAAAAATTAACATCCGAGGTGCGGGAAATGTCCCAAAACTCGCTAATACACAATTATTTATATGGAAAATATGAAACTTTTGCTAATCTCAAACTCTACCAATGCGGGCGAGGAGTATCTGAAGTACCCCATTGCTAATATTGCGGAGCACCTTAAGGGTGTTACAGAGGTGCTTTTTGTGCCTTATGCAGCAGTGACCTTCTCATACGACGAGTATGAGCGTAAGGTGCAGAACCGTTTTAACGAAATAGGCATTAAGGTCCGTTCGGTTCACCGTGAGAAGAATCCTGCAAAGGCTGTGCGTGAGGCGCAGGCTATCTGTGTAGGTGGAGGAAACACCTTTGCGCTGACAAAGAAGATGCAGCAGCAGGGTCTTATGACTGCAATTTTGCGTAAGGTTAAGCAGGGCACACCTTATGTTGGTTGGAGCGCCGGTAGCAATGTCTGCTGCCCTACAATCTGTACAACAAACGATATGCCGATTGTTGAGCCAGAGTCATTCAAGGCTATTGGTGCGGTTAAGTTCCAGATTAACCCACACTACTTGGATGCAAACCCTGAGGGTCATGCTGGTGAGACTCGTGAGCAGCGAATTGAGGAGTATATTGAGGCAAATCCTCGCCGATATGTTGTTGGTCTGCGTGAGGGTTGTATGCTTCGCCTTATGGATGGTAAGCTTGAGCTTATAGGCTCTCGTCCTATGCGTATCTTCAAGCGTGGCAAGGCTGCATATGAGGTAAATGCAGGTGATGACCTAAGCTTCTTGATGTAAATGATAGATAAGCAGGAGCGTGGCGCTGCAGGCGAGGCCTTTACTGTGGATTGGCTCCGTCAGAATGGGTATTATATTGTTGAGCGAAATTGGCGATATGAGCACTATGAGGTGGATATTATCGCCACTCGCCGCGGCGTTATGCACTTCGTGGAGGTGAAAACGCGCGCCTTGGGCTCTATAGAGAGCGCCTTTGAGGCGATAAATACAACAAAACGTACTGCACTACTACATGCCATGCGCGCCTATACTCGCCGAACTCGTTGGGCAAGTGATGTGCAGGTAGACCTTGCCGCTGTAGAGGCGTGTCTTGATGGCTCGTTTATTATGCACTACACTCCGGGAATAATGGGTGGAGATGCAGGTGATTGATATAGATTTTACAACAGATAAAAAACCAATAAAAACCTTCGAATTATGAAACAGATTGTTATTACTGTCATCCTTTGTGCTACTGCGCTTATTGCACTTCGTATTGCTGTGCCAAAGCCAGAGCAGAAGCTCTCGGTTATTGAGGCTATTCACTCTCGTCGTAGCATACGCGAGTATAAAGATACTCCTGTTGAGCGAGAGAAGTTACTTACCGTAGCTAAGGCTGGCATTGCTGCTCCAAATGCAATGAATCGTCAGGCGTGGGCTCTGCGTCTTGTTGATAGCAAGGAGTGGATTGATGCATGTACTGCTGTCTATGTTGAGACTATCAAGGGTACTCCAATGGGTGACCACCTGCTTGTTGATGGTTTCAAGAATATGTTCCGCAATGCCCCTGCGGTTATCTTTGTGGCTGCCCAGCCAAGTGCTTATGCTGGTGTAGATTGTGGTATCCTTGGTCAGAATATTATGCTTGCGGCATATGAGTTAGGCCTGGGAACTTGCTGCCTCGGCAGCCCTGTAGGCTTTATGAACTCTGAGGCGGGTGCGAAGTTCCTCGCAGATCTTAACCTGCCAGAGGGATATGCGCTGCAGTTTGCTATCGCTATTGGTTATCCTGACCAGAGCCCAGAGGCAAAACCTCGTGACGAGTCAAAAATCGCTTTTGTGGAGTAGTTATCTCTCCAGAGTGATAAATGAGAATGGGTATTCAAAGGCCTCGCCAGAAGAGAAATCTTCGCGCGAGGTCTGTTTCCATATAGAGTAGTCTATAGCTGGGAATGATGTGTCTCCCTGATATTCGCGCTCTACAACAGTGAGATATATACGGTGGGCAAGTGGTAGCGCTTGTGTATAAATCTGAGCTCCGCCGATGATAAATATCTCCTCCTCAGGGTCGAATAGCGCTATTGCCTCCTCAAGGGAGTGTGCCATTGTGCAGCCCTCAATTTGTAACTCTGTGTCGCGTGTAATGACCACATTGGTGCGCTTTGGTAGCGGTCTGCCGATACTGTCATAGGTCTTGCGACCCATAATTACCGGGTGGCCGGATGTAAGCGTGCGGAAGTGGACCATATCCTCGCGGATGTGCCACAGAAGGGAGTTCTTGTCGCCAATTACACCATTTTTTGCGACTGCTACAATAATGTTAATCATTAGAAAGACATTGGGGCTTTAATGGTTGGATATGGGTCGTAATCCTCGAGGGTAAAGTCCTCATACTTAAAATCAAAAATGGACTTTACGTCAGGATTTAGGCGCATCTTTGGTAGTGCTCGTGGCGTGCGAGAGAGTTGCTCAGCAGCCTGCTCAAGATGGTTCAGGTAGAGATGAGTGTCTCCAAGTGTGTGTATAAACTCTCCCGGCTCAAGACCGCAAACCTGTGCAATCATCATAGTCAGCAGAGCATACGATGCAATATTAAATGGCACGCCGAGGAAGGTATCTGCACTACGCTGGTAGAGCATGCATGAGAGTTTGCCCTCCGCTACATAGAATTGGAACAGCACATGGCAGGGCGGCAAGGCCATACCCTCAATATCGGCAACATTCCATGCCGAAACAATCATACGACGTGAATCTGGGTTGTTCTTGATAGTCTCAATAACTTGGCTAATCTGGTCAATGGTTGTGCCGTCTGCGCATCCCCAGCTTCTCCACTGGCAACCATATACGCGGTTAAGGTCACCAAAAGTGTAGCCCTCAATCGGAGAGTCGATACCATTTTGCGCCGCATCAAGGAATGTAGGCATATCTACTGGAAGCACGCCATTTTTTACGCAGAGGTTGTTATAGTGGCGGAAGGCGTCGTTGTCCCAGATGTGTACGCCATTATCTATCAGATACTTAATGTTTGTGTCGCCATTAAGAAACCATAGTAGTTCATGAATAATACCCTTAAGAAATACCTTCTTGGTTGTAAGCAAAGGAAAGCCCTCGCTAAGGTCAAAGCGCATCTGATGACCAAAGACGCTCTTCGTGCCGGTGCCAGTGCGGTCACTCTTGACTACACCTTGAGTCATTATACGATTAAGAAGGTCGTGATATTGTTTCATAACTACCTGTTTTTTAGGTTAATAGTGCCGTTATCGTCAAGCTCTGCCCATGAGCAACCCTCTGTCCAATTGCCGAGGAAGGTGATATTTGGGGTTTGATGTGGGATGTGGATATGCCCAAAGATAAAATGGTCTACCTCTGCCTCTTTATAGTGTGTGGCGTACTCAATTAGCGGGTCAAGGTATCTGAGGTCGGTTTGAGCCTTGTGAGCCTTGCGAGATGAGCCGCTCCACCACTGCCCAAAGCGAAGGAATAGGTCGGGATGGATAATCCATGAGAAAATTGCGCGCAACACCTTTGAGCGGAAAATTGCATTTATCAACTTAAGCATTGGCTGCCCCTTGATGTTGGTATTATCTCCATGCGAAACAAAGAGACGCTTGCCCTTAAGTGTAAAGATTTGAGGCTTAGTATACAACTCCACGCCGCACTCCTCTGTAAGATAGCTGCCCACCCACATATCGTGGTTACCCGTAAGCATAACAACCCTTACGCCACTATCGGTCAGCTCGGCAAGCTTCGCGAGCGCACGCACAAAACCCTTTGGTACAACGCGGTTATACTCAAACCAGAAATCAAAAATGTCCCCGACAAGAAAGAGCGCCTCGGCAGTAGACTTGATGCTATCTAGCCACTGCACAAAACGCCTCTCGGTACTCCTTTGTGTGGCTTTATCGCCACTACCAAGATGTATGTCGGATGCAAAATATATCATTATCTAACCAAACTGTTAGAGAATCTTCTTAAGCTGCTGCTCAAGTGCATCGCTGTAGATGTTCTTAGCTACAATATGGCCATTGCGGTCAATTAGATAGTTTGACGGCAGAGAACGCACATTGTACACACCCATAATAGGTGAAGCCTGACCACGGAAGTCGCATACTGATGCCCAAGGGAGCTTCTGCTCCTGAACAGCCTTAATCCATGTAGCCTTTGAGGTGTCAAAAGATACCTGATATACGCGGAAGCCCTCAGCCTCATACTTCTCGTAGATGCTCTTGAGGTCGGCATTTAGGGCGTTACTATTACCAAGCTCGGCCGCCCAGAAATCTACGAGGATAACATTGCCCTCAAACTCTGAAAGTTTAACCTTGTTGCCATACATATCGTCAGCAACAATATCGGGATAGTCACGCTCCTCAATGGTATTGAGCAGTGAAGTCTGAGCCTCCATGCGGGCAACGTCGTTACGCAGTGTCACTACAAATGGTGATGTAGGGTAGCGCTTGCACACAGCATCTGCAACGGTGCGGAAGTAGATAAGGTCGCTCTCAGAGTTTACTAAGTACTTCTCATCAGGCAGACGCTGATAGAGGGCATAAACTGCTGCTATTGAGCTCTTATTCTTGATGATGAATGAAATCTGGTTGCGCTTAATCTCGCGAAGCTTTGCAGTGTAGAGCTGTGCAATCTCATTGCGTGAAGCCTCGCCAGCCTCTGCATAGGCAGCAACCTTTGCGTTGAGCTCCTGCATGCCGGCAATATACTCGCGGTTAAACTCGCGCAGAAGTTCCGACTCCTTAGAACCGCTGACGGTGTAGTTTGCCAGTACAGAGCCCATAGAGCCGACAGTTACGCTCTCGCCTGCAGTCAGTAGTAGCGGAACGCGCTCGTTGTTGTAGATGATGTTGTAGATTGACGGTGTCTGAGGTACATTCTTAACAACAAAGCGGTATGAGCCATCTTTTGCAAGCTCTACAGAGTCAATAATAGTCTGACCAGAGGCGGTCATCTGCTCAAGATATACGCTTTTGGCTGTAAGACCAAAGAACTTTCCGCTGATACGGACATCTTTATTGCTGCAGCTGCAGCAGAGAAGTGTTGCACAAAGCAGTGCTAAAAAGGTATTCTTCATACAATTATCTATTTCAGATTCAAAATCAAACAACAAAGATAATATTTTTTTTCTAAAACGAGCTAATACTTGTATGTATTGTGCTTATTTGTGTGATGATGGGTGGTTTTTGACTATTTTTTTGCCGGATACTGAGTGATTCTATCAACTTCCTAACACTCTTTTTACTTGAAACACTCATTTAATATATGCGCCAGACGATATGATGCTCGCAAACATTGTCGTTTGGATAACTCTTGGTTGTCAAGCAGGTATTTACGGTCGATATTGCAGTTAGGGGTTATATCATCATAGATGAAGCGACACTCTTTAGCGTTTTGCAACACCCACTCTTCAATACTCCCCTTACATATCTTTTCACGCCTTTTTTGAGGGAGCTTATCCAATTCCGTGCGGAATTTTCCATAGTCTGTACCAAACTCTGGCCAAATCTCGCGTATCGACAGACCATCCCATACCTTGTGATTGGTAGTTTTCTTGCCGTTGTAGTAGATGTACATTAAGTCGTGGCGACGATAGTGCTTGCCATCTATCTTGCGTGAGAAACAATCCTCAAACTCGGTGTAATAGATGTGGCATGGACAGTGCATATCACCCACCATATGAATCACACACTTTAGATTAATCATCACGGCAGAATCGGTGAGGTTGCGATAGTTTTTCAAATTATCAATACACTTCACAAGGTTAGGAACCAAATCGCCATCACCATTACTGCCACGCTTGTTACTAATTGCATACCTATTCTTTCCAACTCTATCAACGGTTGCCATGTGCCACCATGATGTTTGCTCCCAGCCGGGGATGCGCTTTTTGTGCCACAAAGGCACCAGGTCCATCCAAGTGGCATGATTGTAAATTGGTGAGCCAAGGTACTTTACAGTTTGAGCCTTCGCCTCTGGAGTGAGGTGCTTTTCGGCGATAATAGCGATAAGATTATGTCCCCATCCATCCCACGCCATTACATCCTGGGAAGCAAGCGTTACAATCACAAGTAATAGTAATAATAATTTTTTCATAATTGATTATTTCCTAACGCCCTGTGTGTTGTTGTGCCTTGTAGCGCTTTTTTTGTGGTTTTTCTGCTGCTGTTGCTGAGCTGTGCGTCCTTTGCCCTTTGCTTGCGCTTGCTTGCCCTTGTTGCGCTGAGGATGTGCCGAAAGGTGCTGTTTATAGTCACTTCGGATATTATTTAGTGACTGCTCGTCAATATCGATGCCGTAATCGGACATCTTTTTTATATCCTTTATGATAATCTCGTTGTTCGGATGCTCAAGGTTGTACTCAAAGCTCTTGGCACGCATGTAACGGGCAATGTTGTTTACCGTTGAAGCTACGCCATGCTTATTGGGACAATCTATAAGGCTCTTGAGAATCTTGCCCACATACTTGCCGTAGTGCTTGAATGGGATGTAGCTTTGTGGGTAGCTCAACTTGCGTGGCACGGGCTGCAAATCCTCGCGAGAAGGAAGTGGGTATGGACTGTCTACATCTAGCTGAAAGTCAGACATTATGAACAGATGGTCCCACAGCTTGTGTGTAAAGTCTGCGGTGTCTCTGAGCAACGGATTTAGGTTTCCCATTACTGCAATGACAGCCTTAGCTTGGCGAGTTCTCTCAGCTCTATCCTCAATAAGCAGCAGAGAGTCTACCATCTCGTGAATGTGCCTACCATACTCTGGCAAATAGAGCTTGCGGCGAGTGTAATTGTAATTATGTCTCATAACTATTTGGGGTTATCCGATACTCCTTTTGGTCGTGGATAATATCCCGTTTGAACTAAATTTGTTAACTCTAATCCCGCCCCTGAAGGGTGTGGGTGTTGTTGTGGATTACCAAAGTAATGCCTTAAATTTGATGCAAAAATAGTAAACTTTTAGACAATGACAAAACTTTTGGTATTAGAACATTCAAAAAGCGTGCGAAATAATTTGCGCGAGCGACTTGAGTTTGAGGGGTACGTTACACAGGCGGTTGAGAGTAGTGCCGAGGCGGCTAAGGCCATTGAGCGGGGTGAGGTTGATATGCTTATTGTAGACGATGTGGAGTCGGTCCCTCAGGGAGATACACCATTTATAGTCCTCTCCTCTGCCACGACCATTGACTCGGCTGTGGCTTCGTTTCGCCGTGGTGCTGTTGATTATATAACCAAACCGGTCGATATGAATCGCCTTTTAGGCGCAATTCGCAGTTGTGTGGGTGATATTAGTGCAGATAATCAGTCGCCGGTAGCTCGCAAGAGTAATAAAACCAAAAAGGTAGTCGCCACAACTGTTGAGCCTATTGTCGGGCAATCTGATGAGATAGTACATGTTCGTCACCTGATTGATAAAGTAGCCCCTTCGCAAGCTCGAGTGCTTATAACGGGCGAGAATGGAACGGGTAAAGAGCTTGTTGCTCGCTCTCTGCATGCAAAAAGTAGCCGTGCTGATGCCCCATTTGTGGAGGTAAATTGTGCTGCGATACCATCAGAACTTATTGAAAGCGAGCTGTTTGGGCATGAGCGTGGAGCCTTTACCTCGGCTGTAAAACAGCGCAAAGGTAAGTTTGAACAGGCGGATGGGGGGACACTTTTTATGGATGAGGTGGGGGATATGTCGCTCTCTGCACAAGCAAAGGTCCTTAGAGCACTGCAGGAACGGAAGATTTCGCGTGTGGGTAGTGATCGAGATATAGATGTAGACGTGAGGGTTATCGCTGCAACGAATAAAAATCTGAAAGAGGAGATTGCCAAGGGTAACTTTCGTGAGGATTTATACCACCGCCTGAGCGTTATAGTTATTAGTGTTCCGCCACTGCGTGCTCGTCATGGCGATATCCCGATGCTTGTTAGCCACTTTATTGCAAATATATGCGAAGAGTATAACATTCCGCCTAAGCCTATTGAGTCGGGGGCTATTGAGTCGCTTGCAAGGATGCGCTGGAGTGGAAATATTCGCGAGTTGAGGAATGTTATTGAGCGGCTGATTATCTTGTCGGGTGATAGGATAACCGCCGAGGATATAAAGATGTATGTATAAAAAATCCACCGTCGGGTAAACCGATGGTGGACTCTTTGTCTTTAGTTTTTGAACTACTGTGCAGGTGCAGGAGCTGGAGCCTCTTTAGCGCAGTCTGGGCAGTTAGGGCACTCTGCTGCAGGAGCAGCAGCCTCTGCAGGAGCAGCCTCAGCTGGGCAACCCTTGCACTCAGGAGCCTTCTCACACTTCTCGCAAGCAGCTGGCTCGCAGCATGCGTTAGACTTCTTATTATTGTTACCTGCGCAGCTGATCATTGCAACAGCTGCAACTAATACTACCAGTGAAAGAACCTTCTTCATAGTCTTGAAATTTTAATGTTAAAAAATAATTGTCACACAAAATTAAATACTTTTTATTTACAAAACAAGCGTTTTTATGCTTTTTTTATCAGTGACAATACAATTTTACTTTGAAAGTTCGGTTAAAGGAATATTTTCGCGCATAATAAATGCCTTTGGGAAGGATGGTTTTATCCTCTGCAATAGCACCAGAGCCTCCTCTTGCGATACGCAGTTACCAGTAGCTACCTTGAAATACGGATTGTCGTAGGTGACATAAGTTTGTAACCCTGGAACACGAACGGCGAGGGTGTCACACGCTGCAAATGCCTCGGTGCGTGCATTCTGCGAGTTACTCATAAAGAGCATAATGCGGTAACCGTTTACACTCGACTGCTCTTTTGCTGGTGTGGTAGAGATAATATTTGCCGCGTCAAGGTGTTCGGTAATCTTAACGGTAGAGTGTATGGTCGTTAGCGAGTCTACCTTTACGGGGCTGGCAAGGCGCTGCTTGAAGGTGCCTAAGTTTTGTGCTGATGCCACAGTAAAGAGTGCGACAACGGCGAGGGTTAGAATCTTCTTCATATCTGTTATTGAGCTGTATATCCTAATTTGTTGAGAATACCCGTTGCAGGAGTTCTGTCAATGGCGAAACTCTTCTTTATGCCCATCATCTCAATGGTGGTGTTGAGCGAAAACTCAACATTGTCGAAGTTCTTCTCGGAGAGACGAAGGACCATTGATAGTGCTTTGAGCGGGTTCTTGATGTTGAGCTCCAGAGGGATGTCTATTGAGCTGACACTCTTCTTTGGAAGCGTTACGGGCGCCATGAGCGAGGCGTGTGCTGTCAGAGTATTATCAACATATATGTCCCCATCAGCAGAGAGTAGTGTTGGTTGATATGTTGTGCCGTTTTGGATGCGCAGGGTGATAACCCAGCCGCCCGATACGGAGCCGGTGATATTCTCTATCGCCACAACGGAGATATTCTCCTGCATCTGGTTTGCAATCTTTTTAGGCGAACAACTTACCGCAAGGCTTGCAATGATGGTGATGATTATTAACTGTAAATTCTTCATAGTTAATTCTTTTGAGCAATGTATATCTGAGCAATGCCGAAGCTCTGACTGCGGCGTGTAACGTTTGTATATCCAGCCTTTTCGATTATCGCGGCAAAGTTGTCAGGGTTAGGGAAACCATCAACCGAAGCGGGTAGATATTCGTATGCCGAACGATTCTTTGATATAATACCGCCCACCCATGGCAACACCTTGTGAGAGTAGAATCTGTAGAGGAGATTGATAAGTGGATTGGTTGGGTTTGAGAACTCAAGAATTACCAGATGTCCTCCTGGGCGAATTATGCGATTAAGTTCGGCAAGGCATGCCTCTTTATTCTCAAAATTGCGAATTCCGAAGGCTATCGTTACGGCATCTACGCTCTCGGAGTCAAGCTCTAAGTGCTCGGCATTACCCTCCATGAGAGAGATGCGCTCACTAAGCCCCAACTTGAGCACCTTTGTACGAGCCACCTCAAGCATCTCAGGCGATAGGTCAACGCCACAAATTGTAGAACCCTCAATTTTACGGGACATAGCAATTGCAAGGTCGCCTGTGCCGGTTGCCACATCGAGTATCTCCTTTGCGCCCAACTTAAGCACTCTACGAACCACGCGGCGTCGCCAAATTTTATCAATTGATAGTGAAAGAATATGGTTAAGTCGGTCGTACGTTGGAGCGATGTGGTCAAACATCTCCTTTACACGTTCAGTTTTGGGTTGAACAGTCATTGTTATCTCTATTGTTATTCATATTTTACCGCCTCTGATGGTTTTATCTGCGACACAATTGCTGTGACGGCAAATAGCAGGGCGAGTATTGCTGTTGCAAAGATAGTATTTATTATTAAAATCTCCACTACCCCTATAGAAACGGGAACTTGAGAGACAAAGTATGCCGAGGAATCAAGTTCTATTACTCCTGTATATTTTTGCGCCAAAATTAGCGCTATGGCAATAGCGTTGCCGACTATTAAACCGATGGAGATAATTCTGGCTGCCTGATAGAGGAAAATCTTACGTATAGAGCTGTTACTCATGCCTAAACTCTTGAGAATGCCCACCATACGTGTGCGCTCAAAGAGCATAATGAGCAGGGCGGTAATCATGTTGAATAGAGCGACAATAAACATGATTGTAATGATTACCGTGGCATTTATATCGTGAGTCTTGAGCCATGTGAAGATATTTGAATATAACTGCTCTGCACTGACAGAGGATAGGTTTGCATCCCCGGCATAATCTTCAAAAAGGGAGTTGTTAATCTGCTCAGAGAGGAGGTAGTTATCAACCCCTTCGCTTGTGCGAATCTCAAAGCCCGAGAGCGTGCCGCTCTGCCAACCATTTATCTTCTGCACATTGCGAATATCAGTAAGAGCAATCGGTACGGGTAGCTCTCCCATTGTACGATATAGTCCGCAAATCTTAAAAACATCTCGCTTTGGAGGCTTGCCATCACTTAGGCTGAGCAGCTCTACTCTCTCGCCGCTTTTAACTCCCAACTTTTTAGCCACCAGTTCGGGTAGAAGTATCTCTTTGTGTCGCTGCTCTTCAATGAGTGGTGCGCGACCTTCAACTATCGCATCAAGGAGAGATTGTTTGTCTGAAAAATTACCTATACCCTTGACAACCAATCCTGTAGCATCGTTTTGCGAGCGAATAATGGTGCCTCGCATAGCGTATGGAGATATGCTCTCAATACCAACTAAAGAGTCGAAGATTGTAGTTAGCGAAGAGTCTTGAGTTATGGGCCTACTCTCTGCGCCGTATATTGTAGCCAAGTCGGTTATCACTATGTCGGCAGCAAAATCGCTTATGGCGGCGCGAATCTGCTTGCGAAAGCCCGCTACAACAGCTATTGTTACCACCATGACAGCCACGCTGATAGCTACGGCAAGCGTAGCTATGCGCACCATTGTGCTCTGTGTTGAGGCGGTGCTGTGTGCGGTGCGGCGGGCAATAAATAGTGGTAGGTTCATCGTCGTAACGTTAATATAGTACCTTGTCAACCTTCTCAACCCACGCCTTGAAGCCCTCTAAAGCCTGCTCGCGCATAATGTTGATGCACGGAATTGAACGCTTGGAGTAGTCAAGGGCAATCTGGTCGTAGATAAAAGAGTCGTCAAAGTTGATACTCTTGGCATCCTGTTTGGTGTTGCCGTAGAATATCCTCTCGACACCCGCCCAATAGAGTGCGCTAAGGCACATTGGACATGGCTCACAAGAGGTGTAGACTGTGCAACCGGTGAGTTTGAAGTGGCCAATCTTTGCGCACGCGGCACGAATAGCGCTCACCTCGGCATGCGCTGTAGGGTCGCAATTTGCTGTTACTCTGTTTGTTCCAGTGGCAATAACCTCACCGTCGCGAACTATCACTGCGCCGAATGGTCCGCCACCATTGGCAACGCTCTCTATTGATAAATCAATAGCCAGCTGCATGAACTTTTTGTCCTCGGATGTAAAATTAGTTTTGTTCATAGTGCAAATTTACACAATTTTTCATAACTTTGCGCGTATATTAAGTGAATTAATGACAAAAAAATATGATTACAACACTTCTTCAATCGGGTTATTATGAGCAGGGGTCATCATGGCTGTCCAATTTGACCACCTCTGAGGCCTTTTTTATTATTATCATCGTCGCTGTGGCGGGTATGATTGTACAGGCTCGTCTACGCTCAGTATTCAATAAGTATTCCAACGTCTTTCTGAGTAGCGGAATGAGTGGTGCTGAAGTGGCTGCTAAGATGCTGCGCGACCACAATATTCACGATGTCAAGATTACCCATACAAGCGGTATGCTTACTGACCACTATAACCCTGCAACCAAGACCGTAAACCTCTCGGATGCAGTATATTCTAGCCGTTCTATAGCCGCTGCGGCTGTGGCTTGTCACGAGTGTGGACATGCCATTCAGCACGCTGAGGGTTACGCTCCGCTTCAGCTGCGTTCGGCACTTGTACCTATCGTGAACTTCTCGTCAAGCATTGCTCAGATAGTTATTATCATCGGTCTTATTATGATGAGTATATCTGGTAGCTCGCTGCTCTGTTGGTTAGGCGTGGGTATGATTGCTATGTCGGCAATCTTCTCTATTGTCACCCTGCCGGTTGAGTACAATGCATCGGATAGGGCTCTTGAGTGGCTTGAGAGCAGCCGAACCTTAAGGATTGATGAGATGGAGGGGGCAAAGACCTCTCTGCGCTGGGCTGCGCGTACATACCTTGTGGCAGCGCTCTCCGCAATAGCTTCGTTACTATATTACATAACGCTTATAAATCGTAGAGACTAATATGAAAAGATTACTAACCCTTGTAATGATGCTGCTCTTCTGCGTTGGATTATCTTCAGCACAGAAGCAGCCAAAGTATATATTTATGTTTATTGGCGATGGAGTGGGTATTAACCACATCTATGGCACAGAGCTGTATAATGCCGCCGTACATCCGGATAGAGCTGATGGCGGCTTGGTTAGCTTCTCCCGCTTTCCTATCCGTACATATGTGACCAACCACTCATCATCGTCACTTGTTACAGACTCCTCGGCTGCTGCTACAGCATTAGCAACTGGCTATAAGACCGCTAATGGCTATATGGGAGTGGATGCAGATAAGAGAGGCGTTAAGAATATCACCGAGCTGGTATCAGAGATGGGTATGAAGGTGGGTGTTGTGACCAATGTGGGAATGAACCACGCAACTCCCAGCGCCTTTTATGCACATGGAGAGTCACGTAGCGCATATAAATCTCTCTATGAGCAGTATCTAACCTCTGAGGTGGACTTTGCAGCCGGCGCGACAATATTGCATAGAAAGAGAGATGGCTTGAAGTATGAAGATTATCTTGATATGGCAAAGAGTGCCGATATTAAGGTTGTTCATGATATTGATGCGGCAGCAAAGGTGCGTGGAAAGCGAGTGCTGCTGTTGCCCGAAAAGCCAAAGAGCAAGACGCTTGAGTATGCTATTGATTGTAAAGAGGGTGATTGGAGCATTGTAGATTTTACCGATGCTGCGATTAAGTACCTTGAGCGCGAGGCGAAGAGGGATGGTTTCTTCCTTATGGTTGAGGCGGGTCATGTGGACTACTCTGCCCATGATAATGATGCTGTAGCAACATTTGAGGAGGTGAATGACCTATCAGACTCGGTGGCTAAGGCGTTGGAGTTTTATAATAAGTATCCAGAGCAGACGCTGATTATTGTCACTGCTGACCATGAAACAGGCGGCTTAGCCCTCGGATATTCAAACTACAAGATGAACATGGAGCGTTTGGCATGGCAGAAGTGTTCAATGTTGGCATTGACCGGCAAGATGCGTGATATGCGTGAGCAGGGAAAGATGTCTTGGGAGCAGATGCAGGAGCTATTAAAGGCAGAGCTCGGTCTGTGGGATAATGTCAAATTGCGCAAGAAGGATGAGCAAGAGCTTCGCAAGACCTTTGAGAAGAGCTTTGTAGAGAGTAGTGAGGAGGTTGTTAGTCTATATACGCATAACGAGAAGATGGCATCTACAGCTATCAAGGTTCTCAATAAGCGTGCCTATATCAAGTGGATAAGCCTTAACCATACCGGTATGCAGGTGCCCCTCTATATTAAGGGAGCAGGAATTGACCACTTCTATAATTGCTATGATAATACAGACGTTCCAAAGGCGTTAGCTCGCTCTCTTGGAACCAAATTGGCGGAGTAATATGGCAAATTTCTCTTTTGACGAGCGACTATTCTTGTGGCTTAATTTTGACGGCGGTGCGGTGATGGACTATATTATGAGTGCAATCTCCGGTACTGCGATGTGGATTCCGCTATATCTTGCCGTCGCTTGGGTTGTGCAGCGTAAGTATGGATGGAAGAGTCTTGGGCTGTTTATCCTCTGCCTTGCTCTGGCTATGGGTATAGCTGATATGCTCTGCGGAATATTTAAGCATACCGGTCTGCTGAAGAATCTGTGGGCCTCTTTCCCAGCTCGTAATCGCCCGATGTTTGACGTTGCAGTGCGAGATTTGGCACATGTTGTATCTTTTGCTCATGGCCCTTATGGCACAGTCTCGGCACATGCGGCAACAACGGCAGCATTTGGTCTGTTGTCGGCAATGATTATCGGTAAGCGTTGGTATAGCTGGACTATAGCCTTTATTGTGCTGCTGATATGCTATTCTCGCATATATCTGGCTTGTCACTTCCCTCAAGATATAGCTTTGGGCCTCGGTGTTGGTCTAATTTCGGGCTGGGCAATGTATCTTTTGTGGCGAAAACTTGATATTCTGCTGAAAAACAGCTAAATTTGCGCGCTTTTTTGTTGATAACAAAATACTTGAAGGTGGGTTCTATAATTTAGGGCGACCGCAATAGAATCTACCGTATGACGAAATAAATTGATAACTAAATTATAGAACACACCTTATGATAGAACATCTTAGTGAACAAGAGCAGTTGCGCCGCAAGTCCCTTGCCGCACTGCGCGAGGCAGGTATCAACCCCTATCCAGCAGAGCGTTTTGATGTAAATGCTACTGCACGCTCTATTGCAGAGGGCTTTGATGCTAATCCAGAGAGCTTCCAGACAATTACAATCGCTGGCCGAATGATGAGCCGCCGTATTATGGGTAGCGCATCTTTCTTTGAGCTTCAGGACCACACAGGTCGTATTCAGGTCTATATTCGTCGCGATGACATCTGCCCAGAGGGCGATCCAACACTCTACAATACAGTTTTCAAGAAGTTGCTTGATATTGGTGACTTTATCGGTGTTGAGGGTTTTGCTTTCCGCACAAATACTGGCGAGTTGTCTGTTCATTGTCGTAAGTTTACTGTTCTGTCAAAGTCTATTCGTCCACTGCCAATCGTAAAGGAAAAGGATGGTCAGCAGTTTGACGCACTTACAGACCCAGAGGTTCGTTACCGTCAGCGCTATGTAGACCTTGTGGTAAATCCAAAGGTAAAGGATGTCTTTGTAAAGCGTGCAAAGATTATCGCTACTATGCGTCAGTACTTCACTGAGCACGGCTGCCTTGAGGTTGAGACTCCAATCCTTCAGCCTATTCCAGGTGGTGCATCGGCTCGTCCATTTATCACTCACCACAATGCGTTGGATATCGACTTCTATATGCGAATAGCTACTGAGCTCTATCTTAAGCGCCTTATCGTGGGTGGTTTTGATGGCGTGTATGAGTTTGGTAAGAACTTCCGCAATGAGGGAATGGATAGAACTCACAACCCGGAGTTTACTTGCATGGAGATTTACATCGCATACAAGGACTATCGTTGGATGATGGAGTTTACTGAGAATATGCTTGAGCGTATCGCAATTGCTGTAAATGGTACTACAGATGTAGAGATTGACGGTAAGACAATATCTTTCAAGGCTCCATTCCGTCGTCTGACAATGACCGATGCTATCCTTGAGAAGACTGGCTACGACATTACAGGTCAGAGCGAGGCTCAGCTCCGTGAGGCTTGTGCTCGTCTCAATGTGGAGGTTGATGATACAATGGGTAAGGGTAAACTTATCGATGCTATCTTTGGCCAGTATTGTGAGGGTGACCTTGTGCAGCCTACATTTATCTGCGACTACCCAATTGAGATGTCGCCGCTCTGTAAGCGCCACCGCGATAATCAGGATTTGACAGAGCGCTTTGAGTTGTTCGTTGCAGGTAAGGAGCTCTGTAACGCATACTCTGAGCTTAACGACCCAATTGACCAGCTTGAGCGCTTCCAGGAGCAGATGCGACTCTCTGAGCGTGGCGATGACGAGGCTATGTTTATCGATATGGACTTTGTTCGCGCACTGGAGTATGGTATGCCAAACTGCTCTGGTATGGGTATGGGAATTGACCGTCTGACAATGTTTATGACTGGCCAGACATCTATTCAGGATGTGCTCTTCTTCCCAACTATGCGTCCAGAGAAGAAGGTTGTTGCAGATGCTGCTGAGGTATATACAGAGGCCGGCGTGCCTGCTGAGTGGGTTGAGACCATCCAGAAGATGGGCTACATCACCCTTGAGGCATTTGCGGGCACAGCAAAGAGTGGCGGGATGAAGCTCTTTAACGACCTGTGTGGCT
>CAJGDC010000037.1 GCA_904502005.1 uncultured Alistipes sp. | reverse complement strand
CGTAAGACTTCTGCATAGCTGCAACCATATCTGTTGCCTTCTCACCTACGCCCTCAACGAGCTGATCGTAAGCAACCTTTACACGCTCCCAACGCTTATCGCGGTCCATAGCGTAGTAACGACCGATGATAGATGCGATAGTTCCTGCAGAGTTCTTCATATGGTTCTCAAGAGCCTCAATAAAGCCCTTACCGCTCTTAGGGTCAGTATCACGACCATCCATAAAGCAGTGAACGAAAGTATTCTCAATGCCGTAGTGCTTGCTGATATCGCAGAGCTTAAAGAGGTGATCAAGTGAAGAGTGAACACCACCATCAGAGGTAAGACCCATAAAGTGAACATTCACACCATTTGCCTTTGCGTACTCAAATGCAGCAACAACCTCTGGATTCTCAAGGATTGAGTTATCACGGCACGCACGGTTAATCTTAACAAGGTCCTGATATACAACACGACCTGCACCGATATTAAGGTGACCAACCTCAGAGTTACCCATCTGACCCTCAGGCAGACCTACATTCTCACCATCAGTACGAAGCTCTGCGTGTGGATAAGCAGCTGTAAGGTTGTTAATAAACTGCGGATTGGTTGAATAGATAGCATCCGACTTTGTGTGGTTACCGATTCCCCAACCGTCAAGAATCATCAATAATACTTTATTTGCCATATATTTTAATGTTTTTTCTAATTATAATTTCTCATTAATAAGAGCCACTGCTTTGTCAATAGCAGCCTGCAGACCATCAGGGTTCTTGCCACCTGCAGTAGCAAAGAACTTCTGGCCACCGCCGCCACCATTCATCAGCTTAGCAGCCTCACGAACAACAGCACCAGCATCTACACCCTTCTCTACGATAGAGTCACCGAGCATAATCATCAGTGTAGCCTTACCACCCTCAGCAGAACCAAGAACAAGAGCCAAATTACCAATGCGTGAACGCAAATTATAAGCCAAATCCTTAAGGAACTCTGTAGGACGAGCCATCTGCTGCGCAATAACTGTAACACCATTGCTCTCTACTGCACTAGCTGCCATACTCTCTGCAAGTGCAGCAACCTGCTCCTTACGAACAGCCTCAAGTTCCTTTGTAAGGCTCTCGTTGCTCTCTACAAGGCGACGTACTGCATCAACAAGCTTAGGATTACCAACAGCCTCAGATGCAGCGTGGATAGTATCCTCAGCAGCATAGAGCATATTCTCAGCCTTCTCGCCAGTAACAGCCTCAATACGGCGAACGCCTGCTGAAATTGCACTCTCGCTGACAATCTTTACAAAGCCGATATTACCAGTTGCAGAGGTATGAGTACCACCACAAAGCTCTACAGACTCGCCGAAACGGACCATACGAACCTTATCGCCATACTTCTCACCGAAGAGCATCATTGCGCCAGCAGCCTTTGCCTCCTCCTGAGTAGCCTCACGATTCTCCTCAAGTGGGTCGTTTGCACGAACTGCGCGGTTTACAAGACGCTCAACCTCGCGAATCTGCTCAGGGGTAACCTTCTGGAAGTGCGAGAAGTCAAAACGAAGAGATTCTGGGCTAACCATAGAGCCCTTCTGCTCAACATGCTCACCAAGCACTGTACGAAGTGCAGCGTGGAGAAGGTGGGTTGCAGTGTGGTTATTTGCAGCCTTCTGACGCTTATCTGCATCTACAACAGCGTGGAAAGTAGCTGTCATATTCTCTGGAAGTGCTGTTGTGATGTGAATTGTAAGGCCATTCTCCTTCTCGGTAGCAACAATAGCAATCTTCTCGTTTGCGCTCTCGATATAACCAGTATCGCCTACCTGACCACCAGAGTTACCATAGAACGGAGTGCGGTCAAACACCATCTGATATGTAGTCTTGCCCTTACTATGAACGCGACGCACGCGAGCAATGTGGATATCGCTCTCAAGAGTGTCATAGCCGACAAACTCGGTCTGCTTAACCTCCATAAACTCCTGCCAGTCGTCAATATCTTGAGCTGCAGCATTACGTGAACGCTCCTTCTGAGCCTTGAGCTGCTCCTCAAACTCAACAAGATCAACCTCTACGCCCTTCTCCTTTGCAATAAGCTCAGTAAGGTCGATAGGGAATCCGTATGTATCATAGAGCACAAAGGCATCCTTTCCAGAAATCTTACCACCATCAAGCTTTGAGATAACACCCTCAAGAAGGTTGATACCAGTTGCAAGTGTACGAAGGAATGAAGCCTCCTCCTCCTCAATTACACGCTCAACAAGCGACTGCTGAGCCTTAAGCTCCGGATACTGAGCGCCCATCTGCTCAACGAGCGTAGCAACAAGGCGGCAGATAAATGGATTGTTAAAGCCGAGATATGTGTAGCCATAGCGCACTGCACGACGAAGAATACGACGGATAACATAACCAGCCTTAACATTTGAAGGCAGCTGACCGTCGGCAATTGAGAATGCGATAGCACGAAGGTGGTCTGCGATAACACGCATAGCCACATCAACCTTCTCATCCTCGCCATACTTCTTGCCAGACATCTGAGAGATAACGGCAATAGTTGGCTGGAAGACATCTGTATCGTAGTTAGACTTCTTGCCCTGCATAATCATACACAGACGCTCAAAGCCCATACCTGTATCTACGTGCTTAGCTGGCAGGCTCTCAAGTGAGCCATTAGCCTTGCGGTTAAACTGCATAAACACAAGGTTCCAGATCTCGATAACCTGTGGATGACCCATGTTTACCATCTCACGGCCAGACTTCACTGCAATCTCAGCCTCATCGCGGAGGTCAAAGTGAATCTCGCTACAAGGGCCACAAGGACCAGTCTCACCCATCTCCCAGAAGTTATCGTGCTTGTTACCACGAATAATGTGATCCTCTGGAAGATACTGCTTCCAGTAATCATAAGCCTCCTGGTCAAAAGGTACACCGTCAGACTCTGAGCCCTCAAAGACTGTAGCATACATTCTTGACTTATCAAGACCATACACCTCAGTCAGAAGCTCCCAAGCCCATGCGATAGCCTCCTTTTTGAAGTAGTCGCCAAAAGACCAGTTACCGAGCATCTCGAACATTGTATGGTGATAAGTATCATGTCCTACCTCCTCAAGGTCGTTATGCTTACCTGACACTCGCAGACACTTCTGCGAGTCAGCCGCGCGTGGAGTGCGACGAGGAGCATTACCAAGGAAGATATCCTTAAACTGGTTCATACCTGCGTTGGTAAACATCAGGGTTGGGTCGTTCTTTACGACCATAGGTGCAGATGGAACAATCTCATGCTCTTTAGAGGCAAAGAAGTCCAAAAATGCTTGACGAATTTTGTTTGATTCCATGCTATAATAAATTTATCTATCTATCGTTTTTTACTCAGTGAAAAGGTTTCACCGATTCAGGTTGCAAAATTAGTGTATTTTTTCTATTTTTGCACCTATATTTATAAGAAATTTAAGCTAAGGGCAAATATGAGTGTACAGATAGGCAATTCTAAGGGCAAAGTTCGCATAGGGGGATATACCCTATTGCGCAAATTGTTGCTTGGTTTTATCGTTATCTCGCTACTCAATCTCTTCATCTCTTACTGTTTCTATACCCCCAAATTACACTCTATTGATAACCAAAATCGCGAACTTGTACTAAAGTACAACATTCTTCAAGACAGAATTCGCACATTAGAGAGTAAGATTGACGAGATTCACCATCGTGACATATATGTCTACCGCGCACTCTTCTCAACCGACACGCTCTCTATTGAGGGTATATACAATCCCTATCCAGAGAGCAAGTACGCCTCGCTTCAAGGCGACATATACTCTCCACTGATGACTGACTCATGGAAGAGTATGGACGCCCTGGCCAAAAAGACATATGCCACCTCGCTTTCTCTTGACCAGTTGCAAATTTTGGCAAAAAATAAGGAGCGCATGTCCTTTGCCATCCCAGCAATTTGGCCTATTGACCGAACACAGTTAGAGTGGTTCTACTCTTTCGGTATACGTGCACGCCACCCGATTTACAAGACTCGCAAAATGCACAAAGGTGTAGACCTATCATGTAAGCGCGGCGTTCCTGTATACGCCACAGGCGATGCTATTGTACAGATGACCGACAAGGGCAAACGTCGTCGTGGATATGGACAGCAGATTCTTCTCAACCATGAATTTGGTTACCAGACTCGCTATGCTCACCTCGATAAGATTCTTGTAAAAGAGGGTGATAGAGTTACTCGTGGACAACTCATTGGCGAGGTGGGTTCTACCGGTGGTTCTACCGGTCCACACCTGCACTATGAGGTGATTTACATGGGTAGAAATGTCAATCCGGTAAACTACTTCAACCGCAACATGACCTCTGAGGAGTACAAAATGTTGATGGAGAAGATGAAGACTAACACCGACTTGGAAACTGAATAATTATGGCACGTAAACCCAAAAATAAGATAACTAAATTCATAACTACCCTACTCACATGGGTTGGTGCTGCGCTTGTATACTTTGCAATCTTCTCTCTTCTATTTGACACCCCTGCCGAGTATGAGTTACGTCACTCAACAGACAAGATGAGGGCTGAGTACGAAGCATTAAGCAATAGGTACGACTCGCTAAATATGGTAGTAAATAACGTCATCGAGCGCGACAGGAACATATTTGGAATACTCTTTGAATCAACACCTTACGATTTTAATTCTGATTATGAGCAGAAGCGAGTTGCTCTACATGAGAAATTGTTAGATCAGTCTAAGAGTCGTATGCTTAAAGACCTTAATGTTCAGACAGATAACTTAGAGTCCAAGGTTGCAATGCTTGAGAGCACCTATTCAACCTTCCAAAGCAAACTTGATTCTTTAGACAGCAAGAGTAATAACATTCCGTCAATTCAGCCGGTAATAAATCATCAACTAACCCTTCTAACCGCCGGATATGGAATGCTTATGCACCCATTCTATCGCGCACTTCAGTCGCACCAAGGTATAGATTACACTCTCCCTGAGGGCGAGAGTATCTTTGCTACGGCAGATGGAGTGGTTAAAGATGTATTGGGCAAGACATCAACCTCTGGCATTACAGTTGTCATTGACCATGGCAATGGATATACCACATCGTATAGTCACCTCCAAAAGGCGAAGGTTAAGCGTCGCCAGAAGGTGCGCCGAGGAGATATTATTGCACTATCAGGAAACTCAGGTCTATCTCTATCACCACACTTACACTATGAGGTAAGATATGAAGGTATGAGGGTAGATCCAACGCACTATTTTTTTATGGAACTTACACCCGAGGAGTATCAAAAGATACTTCGCATCGCTCAGTCGGGTATGCAATCGTTTGATTAATGGAGATAAAATTACTACTACTTGATTTTGACGGCACTGTTGCAAACACTGGTCGTGCAAATGCAACATCATATATCGAAGCACTAGCCGAGCAGGGAATTACAATAACAATGGAGGAGTATCGTCAGAAATATTTCGGACTCCGATGCCCTGAATTTCTAACAGATATTGGCATTACTGACCCAGTGCAGATGGCAAATATACGCCGTCGCAAGGTTGAGATTTACCCCACTCATTTTGATATGGTAACACTCAACCGCCCACTATGGGATTTTGTTCAGCAATTCAGAGCAACAGGTGGCAAAGCTATGATTGTATCTACTGGCCATATTGACAACATCACCAATGTAATGCGATACTTAGGCATTGAGAACCAAATAGATGGGTTGCTATCTTCCGACGATGTTGTAATTTCTAAGCCTGCGCCAGACTGTTTTTTGAAGGCAATGGATATTGCTGGTGTGACACCTGAGCAGACTATAATTTTTGAGGACTCAGAGATTGGTCTTGCAGCTGCAAAGGCATCTGGTGCTGCCTATTTTAAGGTCGAGTTAGAGTTTTAACTCTTTTAGTTGTACGATTTTTGTAATATTGTACGATTTTTATTACATTTGCGAAAACATTATTTATTTGGTTATGAAAAGAATATCACTACTTCTGACTTTAATAATTTTATCCATTAGCTTAGTAAGTGCAAAGGGTAAGGTCTCATATCAGGGAGAGGTTGACCTCGGTTACTCATATGGTATTGGCAAAAGCGCCTCTGAGCGAGTAAATCTCCACACTATTCATGGCATTAAGGTGGGTAAGTACTTCTCAACCGGTATCGGCACAGGCTTTGACTACTACTACAACTTTGACGATAGTAGCGAGGCTATTGTTCCCGTATATCTCAACCTAAAAGGTTACTACCCTATTGCTAAAAATGTAAGTACCTTCCTAAGTTGCGATGCGGGATGGGGTTTTGGTGTTACAGGCAATATTGATAACGACAATGGTCTAACCATTACACCTGCAGTGGGTATCGTTTGGGGCGTATTTAAGGCTCAAGTGGGTTACAACATGCAGAATATCAAAAACATTGATCTCGGCAAGCTAAACATGGGCTCCGTACAGGTCAAGATAGGTATAATGTTCTAATATGGAGATTATTATTGATTCCTTGAGTGACCTCGACAGGGTTGCAGATGCGGTCCTTGAATCGCTAAATGGTCGTAATGTAGTCGCCTTTTTCGCGCCCATGGGTGCTGGAAAGACCACTCTTATCAGCGCAATAATGGAGCGTTGCGGCTCTCAAGACACTGTTACCAGCCCAACATTTGCACTTGTAAACCAATACTATACAGCGAACCAAGAGGCTGTATACCACTTTGATTTCTATCGTATCAACTCTATTGCCGAGGCGTTTGACATGGGTTATGAGGAGTATTTCTACTCTGGCGAGCTTTGCCTTGTAGAGTGGCCCGAGAAGATTGAACAACTGCTGCCTGACGATACGATGGTTGTGAGAATAGAGATTATCGATCCAACCACAAGAAAATTTATTATAGACTAAGCTATAACATAAAATGTAAATGCCCGACTCACTATCGGGCATTTATTGTTATTCTGGTTGATAACCTCTATCCTCAAGAAGCACTGGACCATTTGCAGCTGCAACAGCCAGAGTATCACAGCGATTATTCTCTACAGTCTCGGCATGTCCCTTGACCCAAACAAAGCGAACATTATGTTTACGATAGACATTTAGAAAGCGGCTCCACAAATCTGGATTTTTCTTTCCAGAGAAACCCTTCTTTGCCCAACCAAACACCCATCGCTGAGTGACTGCATCGACAACATACTTTGAATCTGAATATATTGTCACATCCGAGCCCTCAAACTTCAGAGCCTCGAGGGCTACACAAACAGCCATAAGCTCCATACGATTATTTGTTGTCAGGCGAAACCCAGCAGAGAGTTCCTTGCGATGTGGTCCACTGATTAGCACAACACCATAACCACCCTTACCAGGATTCCCAAGCGATGAACCGTCTGTATATATAGTAATTACTGGTGCAGCCATTATCCGAGTACAATCTCCTCTAACTCACTAAAACTATCTATAACCCACTCGGCGCCATGCTCTCTAAGTGTTTGGGGGTTATCACATCCATAGCTCACACCACAACAGTGACATCCAGCACCGCGACCCATACGCATATCAAAAGTTGAATCACCCACAGCCACCGCCTCATCGGCATCAACACCGGTACGGCGAAGTGCCTCAACAGCAATATCCGGCTCGGGCTTACCATGCTCAACACACTCGACACCAATAATACAATCCAAATATGGCATAAGACCCAGTCTAGTAACAACATAAGTAATTGCTGGCACAACATTATTCGAGGTAATAGCAAACTTCACGCCTTTATCGTGTAGACGCTTAATAGTCTCTAAAACACCATCAAAGAGTTGGATCATATCCAGACCCTCACTCCTATAGATTACATTATATGCAGCGGTTAGACGGCTAATGATTTCAGGGTCTGTACTACCAGAGATTAGCGAGATACACTGCTCAGTGGTACATCCCATATTATTCTCAATAATACTCTTATCAAATGGAAGACCAGCCTCTTTGCACATCTTACCTGCACAGCAAATAACACTAGCAAAAGAGTCAGCAATAGTCCCATCAAAATCGAGCATTACAAGCTTTATTTTCCCCATTATTGTGAAATATTTACAAGTTGTTCGCGATATGCGTTAAGTATTCGTGACTTAGATATAAAACCCTTATATCTATTCTGTTTATCCACCACCGGTAGCATCCAAGTGTGATTCTGATCAAAGCGAGGAAGAACCTCCTGAATCTGCTCCTTCTCAATTATCCTGTCTGGTGGCTGAATCATATATGTTGTAATTGGATTACCCCACTTCTCATGCTTAAACATATCCTCACGCAGATCGTCAAGCTGTACTATACCGAGAAGATGACCGAAATTATCAATTACCGGGAATATGTTTCGTCGTGCAGTAGCGATAATAGAGACCACATCTCCAAGCGTCGCACTCTCACGCAGACGCACAAAGTCATTCTCCATCAGCTCCTCCAACTTCAGAAAAACAAGAACAGACTTATCCTTATCATGAGTCAGAAGTTCACCCTTAGCTCTCAAACGCTTAGTATATATTGAGTCTGGATCTAGATAATAACCCACCGCAAAGGCAATACATGCCACAATCATCAGCGGAATAAAGAGTCCATAACCATTTGAAAGCTCGGCAATAAGGAAGATTGATGTCAGCGGAGCATTCATCACACCCGCCATAACGCCCGCCATACCGACAAGGGTAAATGTTGCAATAGATATTTCCCAACCAAAGCAGAGCTGACAAAATAGAGCTAACGAAGCGCCCGTAAAAGCTCCAACAAAAAGTGATGGCGCAAATGTTCCTCCCACACCTCCAGAGGCATTTGTCGTAGCTGTGGCTATAACCTTAAAGAGCATTGTGGCAATGATGTAAATCAATACCACCCAATCAATATCTTTGAAGGCATAGAAGAGTGAGCGCTCAAAAATAGTCTGTTTATCACCATGCATGAGCGACACAAATGCCTCATATCCCTCGCCATAGAGCGGTGGAAAGAGGAATATTAGCAGACCCAAAACACTACCACCGATAATCCACTTCTTATACTGACTCTTTACTGCGCCAACTCGTCGTCCAATGGCGGCATTTGCACTTGTAAAGTAGTAAGACATAACGCCGCAGATACATCCCAAAAGTATAAAGAGAGGAATCTGCTTAATCTGAAAAGCATCTGCAGGTGAAAGGGTTACAGAGATTATTGGTTCCCAACCTCGCAGCACAATAGCAAGAGTAGTTGCTGTAATAGAGGATATTAACAACGGTATTACACTTGCTGAGGTAATATCAAGCATTAGAATCTCAAGCACAAAGACTACACCCGTAATTGGAGCCTTAAAGATAGATGCCACAGCCGCACCTGCACCACAACATAGTAGCAGTGTAATATTACGGTAGTTTAGCTTTGCAAGTTTACCAACATTTGAGCCAATAGCAGCTCCGGTAAGTACAATTGGAGCCTCGGGACCTACAGAGCCACCAAAGCCGATTGTGGTAGCACCACCAACAACAGATGTCCAACAGTTATGCCCCGCAATACGAGAGCCTCGGCTTGACATGGCATATAGTACGCGAGTAACACCCTCAGAGATATTATCTTTGACGATATACTTCACAAAGAGTGTTGCAAGGATAATTCCAATACCTGGATATATCAGGTAGAGAATATGAAAAGTATCAACATCAAACCAATTGACCAGGCAACTCTTAATAAAGTGCAGTAGCACCTCAAAAAGATATGTACCAAGTCCTGCAAGTGCGCCAACGACAACAGCGAGGATAGCGAGCATCTGTCGCTCGCTCAGTCGCTTTGTCAGTCTTAAAAACCACTTGTAGATCTTCTCTCTACCAGCCGGCTTGATATATTTCGACTCCTCTATAATCTCCATTGTCTACTATTTATGCTCAGCCTTATAACGAGCAGCCTGCTCAGCTATAAGCTCTCGGTCTGCAAAGTAGTTAATCTTCATCGCATCGCGCACATCGTTAAGGGTCTGTGCAGCAACAGCGCGTGCCTCAGCAGAGCCCTGCTCAAGGATACGATATACCTCCTCGATATTCTGCTCCCAATATGCTCTGCGCTCACGGAATGGAGCAAGAAGCTCATTGAGAATTGCAATTAAGAACTTCTTACACTTCACATCGCCAAGACCTCCACGACGATAGTGATCTTTTAGAGCATCAAGATTCTCATACTCTGGAAGATATAGAGCAAAGTGCTCTGGACGGCAGAATGCATCGAGGTATGTAAATACGCAGTTGCCTTCAACCTGACCCGGGTCCTCAACGCGCAGGTGATTAGGGTCTGTATACATACCCATAACCTTCTGCTTAACCTCCTTCTCTGAATCAGAGAGGTAGATGCAGTTGCCGAGCGACTTACTCATCTTAGCCTTGCCATCAGTACCTGGTAGGCGCATACATGCACTATTTGATGGAAGCAGAATCTCTGGTGTTACAAGAGTTTGACCATAGATAGAGTTGAACTTATGCACAATCTCACGAGTCTGCTCAATCATAGGCTCCTGATCCTCACCCACTGGCACAGTTGTAGCCTTGAAAGCAGTAATATCTGCCGCCTGTGAAATCGGATAGGTAAAGAAGCCCACTGGAATACCCTTCTTCTGTGTGGTATCACCCTCAGAGACCTCCTCCGAAAAACCTCGCATCTTAATCTCGGTCTTTACAGTCGGATTACGCTGCAGACGAGATACTGTCACAAGGTTCATATAGTAGAATGCAAGCTCACACAACTCAGCTACCTGCGACTGAATAAAGATTGTCGAAATATTTGGATCAATACCGCAAGAGAGATAGTCAAGTGCAACCTCAATAATATTCTGACGTACCTTATCTGGATTATCAGCATTATCTGTCAACGCCTGGGCATCGGCAATCATAATAAAAATCTTCTCAAACTCGCCAGAGTTCTGCAACTCAACGCGACGAGAGAGTGAGCCAACGAAATGACCTAAATGTAAGCGACCAGTTGGGCGGTCACCGGTAAGTATAATCTTTCCCATTCTTTATCTTAATTAATTATGTTTTAATCCTACAAAGATAGGTAGAAGAATTCAAAAAGCAAAATGATTTAACACTATCGAGCATTTGGCTCACACTGAGCAAGGCAGTAGTTGCGCAAATCCTCCCAACGGTAAAATGGATAATTATCCGATTTTACCGGAATGCGAATATCGCGCTCACTATGCAAAATACGAACAAGTACATCGCCCTTCTTGTTACGATAGAAGATAAACTGTACGTTGACAGACATAGATGTTACACGGCTATCACACCACACCTCTGGCAGACGCTCAATCTCGGCAAATGACACTCGACCATCACAACCCTCAGCGTGCATAATTGCCAACAAAGGAATTACCGCCGAATCATGACCAAAGCGCAATGTAGCAGCCTGGTCAGCTGTTTTACCAGAGATTACATCATCTGCACGCTCAATAATATCTCTAAGGAGTAGCTTGCCATCTTGATTACGCACGTCACCAAAGTCAATTGATGGACCATAAGTAAGGTAACGACGAATATTGAACAGATGCCACATATGATAACGCTCAGGCTCTGTAAAAATATCGTGCAACTCTGGCAGATTATCAAAGTTCTGAACAATCATTGCCAAGTCGTGCATATTACCCATAAAGAGGTGAGTATCAGTACTGTTATACACCTTACAAATCAACTTAAAAGCATAATCATAGTCATTAAACAGACGACAAACAAAGGCCTTATCGTCTGTCTGCTGCTGCTGATACTTCTTTGCCATTGTGCGTGCAGTCTTATAGAATGTATCCATATTTTTCTCAGGACGAGTAATATCTATATCATGCGCACTAGCATAACGAGTGATACTAAGCGCAGGGTGAATCTCCTTCAATCGCTCTGTAAAGGCAGCCATACTTATTACGCTACGCACAGAAGGGGATGAGAAACAGGTTATATTTTGACGACTCTTAGCAATAAAGACCTCAGGATAGAGTGTTGCCATACGCTCAGCAATACCCTTATGCTCTCGCTCGCCGCGTGGTGAAAGGTCACCCGCACGCATATGCGCATCGTCAGCAATAATACGTACTCGCTGCATAAGGCTCACACCGAGCTCAGTGAGCTTACCATCCTTATAGGCCTGCTCCAAAAGCTCAGCTGGTTGATCGTACTTCTCTTGAGCGGTCTGGTAACGAGAGCCATGGCGGCCATAGTGTGAGATATAGAATGGCTTATACCCCTTTGGCGGTGCTACAGGCTTCTGCTCAGTAACCATATAGGCAGTATAGATACCACCTGCCATGTTTGGATTTGCCGCAATCTGCTCTCGCATTGTCTGCGCCATAGCTGAAGAGGCAAACAGAAGAGAAATGATAAGTAAAAATCGTCTCATAATTATATTTTAGTTAGGTTATTTAATACGCTCTATAAACCTTGCAAATTTATGAACTAATTTCGGTTTTTCAAACATTTAATGGTTAATGTTTAGATTAATTGGCAAAATGGCGTAAAGATTTGCGCAATATCATTTTTTTTTATACCTTTGCTCTGAGTAATAAGCATAAATTTATGACTATCATCCAACTTGAGTATCTTCTTGCAGTAGCAAACTTCGGCAGTTTTTCTATCGCTGCCGACCACTGTTTTGTCACCCAACCATCTCTGAGTATGCAGATTAAGTCTCTGGAGAGCGAGCTTGGTGTGATGCTCCTTGACCGAACCAAGAAACCCGTTGTTCCAACAGAGGCTGGTGAGGTTGTGCTACAACAGGCACGCGAGGCTTTAAGGGAGTATAACTCTATCAAGGAGGTGGTTTTACAATTCAAAGGCGAGATAGCAGGTAGGATTCGCTTAGGTGTTATTCCGACTATCGCTCCATATATGTTACACAAGTTTATCCCAGAATTTCTATCGCGCTACCCCAAGGTAGAGCTAGAGGTTCGTGAGATGCACACTGAGGATTTGGTAGAGCAGATGAATCGTGACCGTATAGATGTAGCACTAGTTGCGGGTGGTACTTGTGGCGACGAGTTTACAGAATACGAACTCTTTGACGACCGCTTTTATGCCTACGTGTCGCCGACAAATTCACTCTACAAAAAGAGTAATATTCTAATCTCTGACATTGATATGCGAGAGCTTGTTCTCCTAAGTTCCGGAAACTGTATGCGCGACCAAGTGTTGGAGTTATGCCAGTCACACAAAAGTGCACAATCTCGCTACTACTTTGAGTCAGGTTCGCTTGACACACTTATGCGTATAGTCGATTGCACAAACAACATCACAATCATCCCTGAGATGGCCATCGAATATATTGGCAAAGAGCACTCTCGTCAAATTAAATCACTTATCAAGGGTGCATATTCACGAAAAATTGCCCTTGTCGTGCGCCGCACATATGTCAAGCACTCTATTGTCGACGCTCTACAAAAGACCATTCTCGACTGCGTAAAACACTAGGAAGTTTTATATACACAAAAAAAAGCCTCTCAGAACAAACTGAGAGGCTTTTTACATATCTTATTGAATTACTTTAGCGCTGCAAGCTGCTCGCGGATAGCGGCAATCTTTGCCTCAGCATCTGCCTGCTTAGCACGCTCATTTGCCACTACCTGAGCAGGAGCTGAGTTTACAAAGCGCTCGTTAGAGAGTTTCTTCATTACTGAAGCAAGGAAGCCCTCATAGTAAGCAAGGTCCTTCTCAAGCTTTGCAATCTCCTCCTCTACATTTACATTATCACCCATAGGGATAAAGTACTGTGTAGTCTTAACAATAAATCCCGCATCGGTAGGATTCTTCTCAGTAACCTCTGTAACAGCTGAAAGGTTACCCATCTTAACAATTACAGCCTCTGCCTCGCGAGGATAGTTTTCATCCACGATAACCTTAAGTTCAAGAGCCTCCTTCTGTGCAAGGTTCTTCTGCTTACGGATATTACGGATATTAGAGACAACCTCCTGTACAAGAGCAAAACGAGAGAGAAGAGTCTCATCTGCAACCTCGGCCTTTGGCATTGGGCTAACCATAATAGACTCACCCTCAGCACGAGGTGCAAGGTCCTGCCAAATCTCCTCAGTAACAAATGGCATAAATGGATGGAGTACAAGCATCAACTGCTCAAAGAACTCCTTTGTCTGCTCTACGGTAAGCTTATCAGCTGGAGTGCCGTATGCCGGCTTAACAATCTCAAGATACCAACCACTAAAGTCATCCCAGAAGAGCTTGTACGCAACCATAAGAGCCTCAGAGATACGATAGTTCTTGAAGTTCTCCTCAATCTCTGCAAGAGCAGCATTTAGCTTAGCACGGAACCAAGCTACACCTGCCGCATTATTCTCACTCTGGGCAAGATTCTCATCTACGTTCCAACCGTTAATTAGGCGGTAGGCGTTCCAAATCTTATTACCAAAGTTACGACCCTGCTCACAGAGTGTATCATCAAACATAAGGTCATTACCAGCACTTGAGCAGAGCATCATAGCCACACGAACACCGTCAGCACCATACTTAGCAATAAGGTCAAGTGGATCAGGTGAGTTTCCAAGCTGCTTACTCATCTTACGACCAATCTTATCGCGAACGATACCTGTAAAGTATACATTGCGGAATGGCATCTGACCGCGGTACTCATAGCCCGCCATAATCATACGAGCCACCCAGAAGAAGATAATATCTGGACCGGTAACGAGGTCGTTTGTAGGATAATAATACTTAATCTGCTCATTATCAGGATTGCGAATACCATCAAAGACTGAAATTGGCCACAACCATGAGCTGAACCATGTATCAAGTACATCCTCATCCTGACGTAGATCTGCTAGTGTAAGCGAGTTATCACCACTCTTCTGCTGTGCAAGAACAAGAGCCTCTTCAGCAGTCTCAGCTACCACATAACCACCCTTAGGAAGGTAGTATGCAGGAATACGCTGACCCCACCAAAGCTGACGGCTGATACACCAATCCTTGATATTCTCCATCCAGTGACGGTATGTATTCTTATACTTCTCTGGCACAAAGCGGATTACATCCTCAAGCACAGCCTTTGTCGCAGGCTTAGCAATCTCCGACATAGACATAAACCACTGCATAGAGAGTTTAGGCTCGATAGCCACACCTGTACGCTCAGAATAACCAACATTATTTGTATAGGCCTCAGTCTTCTCCATAAGTCCTGCAGCCTCAAGATCCTTCTCAATCTGCTTGCGACACTCAAAGCGATCCATGCCAACATAAAGACCCACCTTGTCGTTAATTGTACCATCATCGTTAAAGATGTCAATAGTCTCAAGTGCATACTTCTCACCAAGCATATAGTCGTTCACATCGTGCGCAGGGGTTACCTTCAGAGCACCGGTACCGAACTCAATATCAACATACTCGTCACGAATAATTGGAATAGAGCGACCAACAAGCGGAACAATTACACGTGCACCCTCCGGAATATCGGCATATCGAGGGTCGTTAGGATTAAGACACACAGCGCTATCACCCAAAATAGTCTCTGGACGAGTTGTTGCAACGATGATATTGCGGTCTGTACCCTCAAGCTTGTAGCGCAGGTAGTATAGCTTACCCTGCGACTCCTTGTATATTACCTCCTCATCAGAAAGAGCCGTCTTTGCAGATGGATCCCAGTGAACCATGCGCACACCTCGGTAAATCTTACCCTTATTGTAGAGGTCACAGAATACCTTGATAACGCCATCGGTGCGAGCCTCATCCATTGTAAAGCAGGTACGGTCCCAGTCGCATGAAGCACCGAGCTTGCGGAGCTGACTTAGGATAATGCCACCATGCTTCTCCTTCCACTCCCAAGCATGAGCAAGGAACTGCTCGCGGGTAAGTGACGACTTATCTATACCCTCAGCCTTGAGCTTAGCTACAACCTTTGCCTCTGTAGCGATACTTGCGTGGTCGGTACCTGGCACCCAACAAGCATTCTTGCCGAGCATACGAGCACGACGCACCAAAACATCCTGAAGAGTGTTGTTGAGCATATGTCCCATATGGAGCATACCTGTCACATTTGGTGGCGGAATAACGATTGTATAAGGCTCACGCTCATCTGGCTCTGAATGGAAAAGATTGTGGTCTACCCAATAGTCGTACCACTTCTGTTCAATCTCCTGTGGAGTGTACTTATCTGCTATCTGCATAACTATATTGTTTTTGTATTTTACTTCACACAACAATTCAACTTGCAAAGATAGTAACTTTATTGTAAAAAAGCGCTTTTTATACTATTATTTATACTGAAAAGGTAAATTTTAACGTTTAAGTATTGAACTAAGAATAAAAAGTATTATCTTTGTACGATTATAACTGTACCCATATTGGGTAGTAGATTAAACAGAATATGAAAAAAGAAGATTTCGATATTTTATTTGACGAAAAGGGTTTTCCTACGGAACTTGCCGATAGAAAAATCCAGGCTATACCTATCATCTCTGGCGATGATGATACGGAAGAGCATACTAATTTACCTGATGTGTTACCAATTCTCACACTGCGCAATTCAGTCCTCTTCCCCGGTGCTGTAACCCCTATCACTGTAGGCCGAGAGAAGAGTATGACCCTTGTGCGTGCCGTAAATGCAGGCGATGGTCTGCTCGGTGCTGTACTTCAGCGCAATCCTGAGATTGAGACTCCTACGCCTGATGACATGTATCGTGTAGGCACAGCAGCGCGTATTCTTAAGATTCTCGAGATGCCAAATGGCAATCTTACCGTTATTCTCTCTGGTCTTGAGAAGATTGAGGTTGGCGAGTATATAACCACAGAACCATTCTTCAAGGCGACAGTAACCCCTCTGCTTGATTCTGCTCCAGACAAGAACAATCCGGAGTTCAACGCCCTTGTAGAGGCTGTGCGTGACACTGCGCTACGCATTATAAGCATTTCGCCAACAATGCCTAAAGAGGCGACCTTTGCAATTAAGAACATAGACTCCCATCGCGGAACTATTAACTTTATCTGTTCTAACCTTGAGTTCTCTGATGATGACCGTCAGGCACTTCTTGAGGCTCCGGGCTTGCTTGCTCGTTCTCGTAAGTTGCTTGAGATTTTGATTCGTGAGCAGCAGCTCCTTGAGCTTAAGCAGGAGATTCAAGAGAAGGTAAAGACCGAGATAGACAAGCAGCAGCGTGACTACTACCTCCAGCAGCAGATGCGCACAATCCAGGAGGAGCTTGGTGACGATGTAAACGGCGACGTTGAGAAGTTGCGCGAGGCAGCTAAGAAGAAGGTTTGGAAAAAGGAGATTGCCGAGATTTTCAACAAGGAGTTGGCGAAGCTCGAGCGCCTTAATCCTGCTATTGCTGAGTACTCGATCCAAATGACATACCTCAACCTGATGCTTGATCTTCCATGGGATGAGGTTACAAAGGATAATCTCGACCTCAGCTGCGCACGAGAGCAGCTTGATGCCGACCATTTTGGCCTTGAGGAGGTTAAGGAGCGTATTCTTGAGCACCTTGCTGTAATCAAACTCAAGGGTGACCTTAAGTCGCCAATTCTCTGCCTCTATGGCCCTCCGGGAGTTGGTAAGACATCGCTCGGAAAGAGTGTAGCCACAGCTTTAGGCAGAAAGTTTGGCAGAATAGCACTTGGTGGATTGCACGACGAGTCTGAGATTCGTGGACACCGCCGTACATACATTGGAGCTATGCCTGGTCGCGTAATTGAGACCATTAAGCGTTGTGGCTCATCAAACCCAGTCATTATTCTTGACGAGGTGGATAAGATGACCGTCTCTAACCACGGCGACCCATCATCTGCACTACTTGAGGTTCTTGACCCTGAGCAGAACACTACTTTCCACGACAACTATCTTGATGTGGAGTATGACCTGTCAAAGGTTCTATTCATCGCCACAGCTAACGATGTTAATGCCATCAATCCGGCTCTGCGTGACCGTATGGAGCTGATAAATATCTCTGGATATGTCCTTGAGGATAAGATTCAAATTGCCAAGAAACATCTTATCTCTAAGCAGAGCGAGGCTCACGGTCTCAAAGAGGGAGATATGACATTAACCGACCAAATTCTGCAGCAGATTATCTCCGACTACACTCGTGAGTCAGGTGTACGTTCACTTGACAAGTGTTTGGCTAAGATAGCTCGTCTACGAGCAAAGAATATAGCCTTTGAGGAGGAGTATAATCCTGAAATCTCTGCTGAGGATGTTGTACGTATACTCGGCAAGGCTAAGTATATCAACGACCAGTACGAGATAAAGGATATGGTTGGTGTAGTTACAGGTCTTGCATGGACAAGCGTTGGTGGAGATATATTATACATCGAGTCAATTCTAACACCGGGCAAGGGCAAGCTCTCACTGACTGGAAATCTGGGCGACGTGATGAAGGAGTCTGCAACTATAGCATTTGAGTGGGTCAAAGCGCACCATGCAGAGCTGGGAATTGACGCCGAGAAGTTTGAAAAGTATGACCTTAACATCCATGTACCAGAGGGTGCAACTCCAAAAGATGGTCCAAGTGCAGGCATTACGATGATTACATCTATTGTATCTACATATACAGGTCGCAAGGTGTGTGAGCGCATTGCTATGACGGGTGAGACTACTCTACGCGGTCGTGTAACAGCTATTGGTGGTCTGAAGGAGAAGGTTCTTGCCGCTAAGCGCGCGGGCATACACACAATCCTTGTTCCTGAGCAGAATCGCAAGGATGTTGAGGAGATAAAGAGTGAGTACCTAGAGGGTATTACCTTCCACTATGTAACAACAAACGAGCAGGTGCTTGAATTAGCATTACAGAAATAACATGAAATACATTGCAATTATTCCAGCTCGATACGCAAGTACACGTTTCCCGGCAAAACCACTTGCTAAACTGGGTGGTAAGTTGGTTATTGAACGCGTATATGAGCAGGTTGTCGGCACGCTTGATGATGCAGTTGTCGCTACTGACGACGAGCGTATATACAATGCCGTTAAGGCATTCGGAGGTAAGGTAGAAATGACCTCAACAGCACACCGTAGTGGCACAGACCGCTGTTGGGAGGCGTACCAGAAGCATGGCGTTGAAGCTGATGTGGTTATAAATGTTCAGGGCGATGAACCCTTTATTCAGCCATCACAACTCCTTGCTCTTAAGGCGTGCTTTGACAATCCAACAACCGATATTGCAACACTTGTAAAGCCATTCTCTGCAGAGGATGGCTTTGCCGCTTTAGAGAATCCAAACTCACCTAAAGTAGTGGTAGACAGCACAATGCATGCGCTCTATTTCTCTCGTTCAGTTATACCATATCTGCGCGGCGTAGAAAAAGAGCAGTGGCTAACAAAGCATACATTCTATAAGCACATCGGTATCTACGGTTTCCGCACAAAGGTACTTGGTGAGGTTACTGCCCTACCACAGTCATCACTTGAAATTGCCGAGTCGCTAGAGCAGTTGCGTTGGCTTGAGAATGGGTACAGAATCGGAGTCGGCATATCAGATGTGGAGACCATTGGCATTGACACACCCGAGGACCTTGCTCGCGCAGAGGAATTTTTGAAAAATCTAAAACACTAATACATTATGAAGAAGAACCTTTTAACATTGCTTATGGCTGTAGCTATGATAGCAACAGCAAATGCTGAATGGAAAATTGCAGGTGACAAAATCAGAACATCGTGGGCTGAGAATATTGACCCACAGAATGTGCTACCGGAGTATCCTCGTCCACAGCTTGAGCGCGGTGAGTGGGTAAACCTCAATGGCCTTTGGAACTACGCTATTACCGACCTTACTGCAGCGCAGCCAACCACTTTTGACGGTCAGATTCTCGTTCCATTTGCGGTGGAGAGTGCACTCTCTGGTGTGCAAAAGCGCATTACAAAGGATAATCTCCTCTGGTACAGCCGTACATTTACCGTACCTACTTCATGGGCTTCAAAGCGCGTTATGCTCAACTTCGGCGCTGTAGACTGGAGTGCTGATGTATATGTGAACGGCACCCTTGTAGCCAGCCACACTGGCGGTTATGCACCATTCTCAGCAGATATCACTGCAGCCCTCAATAAGAAGGGCGCACAGAGCCTTGTTGTTCGTGT
>CAJGDC010000036.1 GCA_904502005.1 uncultured Alistipes sp. | reverse complement strand
TAAGCACCTTGCTAAGGGTATCAATACTGAGGGCCTTAAAGGCGCAGTTGTTACTATGAAGAACGCAGTAGAGTACGCTGCTCAGGATATGCTCTCGGCTACAGCCTTTGTTCTTAAGAATGCCGCGCAGTGGAATATTAACACCAAGCAGATTGTCGCTTGTGGCTCAAGCGCGGGTGCTATTACAGCGCTTCAGGCAGAGAATATGATCTGCAATGGTGATAAGGCGGCACAGGAGCTCGGAGAGTTTAACTATGCAGGCGTTGTAAGCTTTGCTGGCGCAATCTTCTCTGTCTCTGGCAAGCCTAAGTGGCAGAAGAGCCCTTGCCCTGTAATGCTCTTCCACGGTAATGCCGATAGCAATGTGCCATACAAGAAGGCATCGGCCTTTGGTGTAGGTTTCTATGGCTCGGAGTTCCTTGTTGGACAGTTTGAGAAGATGGATACACCATATTGGTTCTACTCTGCTCAGTATCGCAACCACGCAATGGCTGGTGATCCGATGTATGTCAATGTTGAGGAGATTAAGGCCTTTATAAACCGAGTTGTTGTTAAGGGTGAGAAGTTGCAGATTGTACAGAGCGTTGTTGACGCAAAGCACCCTAAGACAAAGACCCGTTTTAGCGTTAAGGAGTATTTAGGCTCTAACTACAGCAAGTAGTACTATGAAGCGTATCGGTATTATCTCTGACACGCACGGAACTTTTGACGACTGTCTGAAGTATTTCCTCAAGGATGTAGATGAGATTTGGCACGCGGGCGATATTGGAAATGTCGAGACCGCTGAGGCTATTGCCGCCTTTAAGCCGCTGAAGGCTGTCTATGGCAATATAGACAACACCTCTGTGCGCTACCATCACCAGGAGTTTGCATACTTTAAGTGCGAGGAGGTTACTGTCCTTATGACCCATATAGGTGGTTATCCGCGCCACTATCACCCTAAGGCTCTGCAGAAGATACAGACTGCGCGCCCAAAGATATTTATCTCTGGTCACTCGCATATTCTAAAGGTTATCTATGATAATGTCTACGACCTGCTCCATATAAACCCAGGTGCTGCGGGCTGCTACGGTTTTCATAATGTCCGCACAGCCATCCGCTTTACTATAGACGGTAGCGATATCCGCGATATGGAGATTGGGAACTGGGATCGCGATAAGAGAACGGCGTGGTAAACTGCTACGCCTTGTCAAACGCCTCACCCATAAAGAGTCGTGGTAGGTTGCAACCGATATAGTTACCAGCTATTGCCCACAACCACGGGGCAAGAAGCTTCAACTCAAAACAGTCATAAAATAGTGCTGCCACATAGTAGAATGCATCTGCCACACAGTGTGGAAGACCACAGAGTATAAATACCGGAACACCAAACAGCAGCGGTAGGTAGTGCTTCTGTCGTGCACCGTATACGGCCAGAGTCATAATCATACCTGTGCCGATAGATGTTACAAGAATCTTGTGCCACGAGGCGGTAAGGCGCGCGTCAATAATAGCCTGAAGATTTGCAACAAGAGCCTCTGAAGAGCAGTACGACGCTATAAATGCCGCCACAGCGCAACCTACGGCATTGAGGGCAATCATTGCTAACAGTTTCGGAAAATCTCTGTATGGCAAAAATCCCGACTTGCCCGTAAAGAGCTGCGCCCCACACATTACAACAGATAGCAGACCAAAGGCAAAGAGCACTGCTCCCGCAACGCCGCCAACTCTGAGGTAGACAAGTCCGCCAACTCCGATAAGTAGTCCAGCAAATATAGACATCAGTGTAAAGTTCTTCATATCTCTCTGTAGTTTATTCTGCAAAGGTAGTAAAAAGAGTGAGAACTAAAAATTTTGGCCAGATGTTGATATATTTTTTGCTCAATTAAATCTATAATAGTGTAGATATTTATACAAAAAAGTACTATATTTGTAGAGAGTTAAACCTTAAAATTTAAGTTTATGAAGTTTTGTCCTAATTGTGGCGCTCAGGTTGATGAGAATGCTGTTGTATGTGTAAAGTGTGGTGTCGCTCTGCGTAATCAGCCACAGAGTCTTAATGTAGATAACAGATGGCTTGCGACGGTGCTCCTTTGCTTCTTTCTTGGTGCCTTGGGTATTCATCGCTTCTATGTAGGTAAGACAGGCTCGGGTATTGTGCAGCTACTCACTGGTGGTGGTTGCGGAGTCTGGGCAATAATAGATTTTATTATGATTCTTACAGGCAACTTTACCGATGCTGAGGGCAACCCGATTAAGAGCAATATGTAAGCTGATACTTTTGCTACTACTGCCCGCTCTACTATATCTTGTTCCGACAGAGGGAATCTATAATGGTAATAGCCTCTGTGTTGTAAAGAATATCTTTGGCGTAGAGTGTTGGGGGTGTGGTATTACAAGGGCACTGTTCTCTGTGCTCTACCTTGACTTTGAAGCTGCGTGGGGGTATAACCACTTGATTGTTGTGGTATTTCCACTCTTGTTATGGCTTTGGGGTAGAGAGCTCTACTGCACGGTGCAGTTGCTCAGAAAATAGAAAAGAGTTGGCGTCGGCCAACTCTTTTCTGCTTTATATTGCTCATCCCGATACTCTACTCAGGCTTTACAAGGGCGAGGAAGAGCTCGTCAAGCTGCTCCTGTGCTACAGGAGATGGACCATCGAGCATAACATCGCGACCGGCGTTGTTCTTAGGGAATGCAATGTAGTCACGGATAGACTCTGAGCCTCCGAAGAGTGAGCAGAGACGGTCAAAGCCGAATGCAAGACCTCCGTGTGGTGGTGCACCATACTTAAATGCGTTGATAAGGAAGCCAAACTGAGCCTCAGCCTGCTCAGGTGTGAAGCCCAAGCACTTGAAGATGGTCTGCTGAAGATGTGCGTCGTGGATACGGATACTACCACCACCAAGCTCAGTGCCGTTGCAGACAAAGTCATATGCGTTTGCTCTTACGCGACCTGGATCAGACTCAAGATACTCTACATCCTCTGGCTTTGGAGATGTGAATGGGTGGTGCATAGCGTAGAAGCGCTCTGTCTCCTCGTCCCACTCAAACATAGGGAAGTCAACAACCCAGAGTGGAGCGAACTTAAATGGATCACGCAGGCCGAGCTGCTGACCAACCTCAAGACGCAGTGTGCAGAGCTGAGTGAGCACCTTGAACTTCTTGCCGCACATGATAAGACACAGGTCGCCATCCTTTGCACCAAGGCGCTCTGCAATAGCGCGAAGTGATGCCTCGTCAAAGAACTTATCTACAGATGATTTAATGCCGCCACCATTCTCAAGGCGAATCCACACAAGACCCTTAGCGCCTACCTGTGGACGCTTTACAAACTCTGTCAGGGCGTCAATCTGCTTACGGGTATAAGTTGCACAACCTGTAGCAGCAAAACCTACAACATACTCCTGGTCATCAAAGACTGAGAAGTTGTGACCGTGTGCAAGGTCTGTAATATCATTGAACTCCATGCCGAAGCGGAGGTCTGGCTTGTCAGAGCCATACTTCTCCATCGCCTCAATCCAAGGCATACGACGCAGTGGCTCGTTAAACTCAATGCCAAGCACGCTCTTGAACATATGTTTTGCCCAACGCTCAAAGATTGAGAGTACATCCTCCTGCTCTACAAATGCCATCTCGCAGTCAATCTGTGTAAACTCTGGCTGACGGTCAGCACGAAGGTCCTCATCACGGAAACAACGAACAATCTGGAAATAGCGGTCGTAACCTGCAACCATAAGAAGCTGCTTAAGTGTCTGAGGTGACTGTGGAAGTGCGTAGAACTCGTTAGGGTTCATACGGCTTGGAACGATAAAGTCACGAGCACCCTCTGGGGTAGACTTAATGAGGTATGGAGTCTCAATCTCAAGGAATCCCTCGCTGTCAAGGAAGCGACGAATCTCCTGAGCCATCTTGTGGCGCAGAATCATGTTACGCTGAAGAGGTGGACGACGAAGGTCAAGGTAGCGATACTTCATTCTAAGGTCATCACCACCATCAGAGTTCTCCTCAATAGTAAATGGAGGGGTTACAGCCTCTGTGAGGATTTTGATGCTCTCAGCAACAACCTCAATGTCACCAGTAGCCATCTTAGGGTTCTTGCTACTACGCTCAATGACGCGACCAGTAACCTGAATTACAAACTCACGACCAAGGCGAGCTGCAGCCTCTTTGGTCTGCTCATTGGAGCCCTCCTCAACAACAATCTGAGTGATGCCGTAACGGTCACGCAGGTCGATAAATGCCATAGCTCCGAGGTTACGCACCTTCTGCACCCAGCCGGCAAGCGTAACTGTCTGATTGATATTTGCGACTCTAAGTTCGCCGCAAGTGTGACTTCTATACATAATGTTTGTTTTGTATTTTTTTGTTATCTTTATTAACTTTGCAGTGTTTTAACCCACAAAGATAGTAAAAATATGGATAGTTTACTCCAAACAGACGAAAAATATATGCGTTTGGCAATAATTGAGGCTCAAAAGGCGTTCGATAGTGACGAGGTGCCTATCGGAGCGGTGATTGTCGCTGGTGGTAGGGTGATAGGTCGAGGACATAATTTGGTTGAGACTCTTACCGATGTCACTGCCCATGCCGAGATGCAGGCACTCACTGCCGCCGCGTCAGCTTTGGGTGGTAAGTATCTGCAAAACTGCACTCTATATGTGACAGTTGAGCCGTGTCCGATGTGTGCCGGTGCTCTGGCGTGGAGTCAGATTAGCAGGGTGGTCTATGGCGCTTCGGATGCAAAACGTGGGTATTCTACTTTTGGTAGTAAGCTTTTACACCCCCGCACAGAGGTGACTGCTGGTGTGCTTGCTGCAGAGTGTGAGAAACTTATGACAGATTTTTTTGCAAAGTTGAGGTAAAACCACTATCTTTGTCGCTTGTTGATTAAAAATTACTAAAAACTTAATAAATTTCTAACTGTTATTATGAAAAAGATTGTTTTGATGGCTATGGCATTGCTCTCTTTTGCAATGGTATCAGCACAGAGCGCAAGTGAGATTACTGCTAAGTACAATGAGGCTGCTGCTGCACTTCAGGCTAAGGATTGGGCTAAGGCTCTTGAGAATTTTGAGGCTGTAGTTAAGGGTGGTATGGACTCTGAGGATAGCAATGTTCTTAATTGCGTAGCAACTTCAAAGAAGTATATCCCTACTTGCTACCAGCGCCTTGGTCTTCGCGCTGCTGGTGCAAAGAAGTACGATGAGGCTATTAAGTTCCTCTCTACAGCTGCTGAGAAGGCTGAGCTTTGGGGTGATAGCACTGCAAAGGTTAAGTCAAATCAGATTCTTGCTAAGGTTTACCAGGCTCAGGGTGGTGAGGCTTTCAATGCCGGCGACTACGCTGCTGCTGTAGCTGTATTTGAGAAGGGTTATGCTGCTAATAAGCGTAACACTGAGATGGCGCTCTTCCTTGCTGAGAGCTACTTCAAGCTTGGTGAGTACAATAAGGGTATGGATGTTTGTAACAACATCTGCGGCATGAACGCAACAAAGTATGCTGAGGCAATCGCTGACGCTAAGAACAAGATGGCTATGTATACAAACAACGAGGTGGCTCGCCTTCAGCAGGCTGGTGACCAGGATGGTATCATCGCTATGGCTGACTCAATGCTCGCTACTGACCCTACTTCTGCACTTGCTGAGAAGATTCGTCTTCAGGCTTACAACAACAAGAAGGAGTATGACAAGGTTATCGAGCTTGGTGAGAACGCTGCTGCTGCTCAGACTGTAGAGGAGGAGAAGAGCGACGTTTACTTCATCATCGGTGCTGCTTATAACGCTAAGTACAACGCTGGCGGTAACAAGGATGTAGCCCTTAAGGATAAGGCTGTTTCTTACCTTCAGAAGGTTGTAGCTGGTGCTAGTGTTGAGGCTGCTAAGGGTGCGCTTGAGAGCCTTAAGTAGTCAAGCTTGCCTAACGAGGTGATTTTCGCGTTACGCTTGCGCTCAAAATGCTCATTTACGCTTTAGTAAACTCCGCTTTTTCGCGCTGCGCAGGCCTGGAAATCCCTCTCGTTATACAACCTTGAATTAATAAATATGGGTGACACATCAGTCACCCTTTTTTGTATTAAGATATGAGAAATTTTCTTCTGATACTATTGGCTATTTTTACTGTGGGTTGTAGCGGGCAGAAGTCCACAAAGTCTGCAACTAATCAACCGCAGAGATACCGCTTTAGTCGAGTATTGCCCCCACAGCATCTTGCCCCTGAGCAGATAGGTGAGTGGATGGCAGACCACTATTGGGACCGTTTTGACTTTGCCGATACATTGATTGTTGAGCGTGCAGATAGTGCTGAAATGATGCGCATTTATGCCGAGTATGTCGCCACTTTTGTAGGCCCATATAATGGAGAGCCGATAAAAAAGCTGATGCAGAGGGCCTCTGTGTCGCGTAAGATGCTCGACTATTTTGTCGCTATGTCAGAAAAACTCTTTCATGACCCCAACTCACCACTGCGTAGCGATGAACTCTATATACCTGTACTTGAGGCGCAAATTGCCGCACCATTTTATGATGAGTATGAGAAGATGGTGCCGGAGTATGACCTTGCCCTCGCTTCGCAGAATAGAATTATGCAGGGGGCAAATGATTTCCGTTATACCGTTGCATCTGGGCGCACATCCAACCTCTACTCGCTCAAGGCAGACTTTATACTTATATATATAAATAATCCAGGCTGCCCGATGTGTCGCCAAATTCAGGAGCAGCTCGTCGCCTCGCAGATTGTTGCCGAGGCTCTTAAGAGTAAACGCCTGAAAATTCTGGCTATCTATCCTGATGAGGATTTGACTCTATGGCACCAACATCCGCTGCCAAAAGAGTGGATAAACGGATATGATAAGGGTCGTAGACTGGAGAAAGACCGCCTCTATGACCTCAGAGCAATACCGTCACTATATCTGCTTGATAGAGATAAAAAGGTGCTTGTTAAGGACTCTACTACTGTGCCTGAAATAGAGAGAATGATACTCGAATACCAACAATAGATAAAACTTATATTGGTATAAGAAAAAAGAATTTTGATATTTCCTAAATAGTTATTATCTTTGCAGTAGAAAAATAAAACAGAACAATTGTAAAACTTAAAAACTATAAAGATTATGGCTAAGAAATTTCGTTGCACAGTATGTGGTTATATTCATGAGGGAAATGAGGCACCAGAGCGCTGCCCACTTTGCAAAGTTCCTGCAGATAAGTTTGTAGAGATTGAGGAGCAGAGCGGTAACCTCGAGTTCGTTACCGAGCATGTTTTGGGTGATGGCCTGGGCGCAGATCCAGAGCTTCTTGAGGGCCTTAAGAACCACTTCATGGGCGAGTGCACTGAGGTAGGTATGTACCTTGCTATGAGCCGTCAGGCAGACCGCGAGGGCTATCCAGAGATTGCTGAGGCTTTCAAGCGCTACGCTTGGGAGGAGGCAGAGCACGCTGCTAAGATTGCTGAGCTTCTCGGTGAGGTTGTTTGGGATACTAAGACCAACCTCTTCAAGCGCATGAACGCTGAGAGTGGTGCTTGTGAGGATAAGTTCCGCCTTGCACGCCTTGCTAAGGAGCAGAACCTCGACGCTGTTCACGACACCGTTCATGAGATGGCTAAGGATGAGGCTCGCCACGGTAAGGGCTTTGAGGGTCTTTATAATCGCTACTTCAAGTAAATCTGATTATATGCGGTATTTACTGCCGCTAACAAAAATATCCCACCAATGGCTGTACTTAGTACTATCCATCGGTGGGATTTTTTGCCGAGCGTTGTCAATCCCTGCCTAAAATCAGATTTATGTTGTTGAGAAATGCGATACTTGCAACAACTAAAATGAACACCTACCAATGGCTGTACTTAGTACTATCCATCGGTGGGATTTTTTTGCCGAGCGTGGTAAATACCGCCTAAAATCAGATTTATGTTGTTGAGAAATGCGATACTTGCAACAACTAAAATGAACACCCACCAATGGCTGTACTTAGTACTATCCATCGGTGGGATTTTTTTGCCGAGCATGGTAAATCCCTGCCTAAAATCAGATTTGTATTCTGTGGTGAAACACAACTAACAGAAACTCCCACCAATGAGAGATTGGTGGGAGTTATTATTGAGCCTTGTGAATCTCTACAGTCTGATACCTATAGAGAACTCAAGATATTCGGCCTTGATGCTGTGGGATTTGATGGCAAAGCCTACAAATGTATTGCCAAGTTTTGGGAAGTAGTAGCGGAAGCCTGCCTTCTCGTAATGCCATCCGCGCTCACGGTCTCCAGCTGCCTTTGCCAGCTCACCTTTGACTCCCTTGTGGCGATATGGGTAGGCTCCGACTGCTACGTGTACGGCAAAATTACCCCAATATACCTCCTGCACCACTGCAATACCTACTGAGAGAGGATTGTAGCCTGGGCTCTTATCTACAGCCTCGTTGCCGTAGAAGATACGGTCACTTGCCTCCAACTCCTTCATGTTTGATGAGTAGAAGAGGTCTACACCAATACCTGTAGCGTAGCGCATTGAGTAACGATATAGGGCATCAAAGCTGAGCGAGAACTTTGGATGTGCCTTGAGTTTTGAGGCTGCCTCGGCCTTCTTTACTGGATCTGGCTCTCTCTCAACATATGCGTTCCACTCAGCCATACATGTGTGTACACCAGCACCTACGACAATCATATACTGCATACCACGGTCGTATGTACGCTCGAAGTTGTACTTTGTTTTGTATCTCTTATAGTCGTAGTCTGACATTCTGTAGCGAGCAAAAATACCTACACCAATGCCATTCAGAGCCTCATTAGGTAGCGCAAGGCGGCCATTTGAGAAGTGACGGAACATAACATTTGCACCTACCTCCCAGCGCTTGCCGATATGTACCTTACCAAACACACCCGCTCCAAAGTATGCCATAAATGGCGAGCTGAGCCAGTTGTTGCCCGGATTGTTCACCGGGTCGTATCTGCCGGGGTTGTATGTAGCACCGAAATTGAGTAAGTAACCTGCTGAGAATGGCTTGGTGCGCAGAAGTGAGCGCTCAAAAGAGCCGTACACAGAGTAGAGATTTGGAAAGTGGGTCTGGTCGCTGAACTTGAAGTTTCCGGCGCGGGCAATAGATACGCCAATATCAATAAGAGGAAAACCAAATGCCTCGGCAAATGGGTTTTTGTTATCTGGATTGGTTTGAATACCTACAGCGGCCTCGTAGTTCATATATCCGGTTGAGGTGAGGTTTGGACGTGTCTTTTCAATATCAAAGCCATACCATCCTTGCGCTCCGATAGAGAGGTCGGAACCCTTGATTTTCTGTGCATTCGCAGTGCTTATTGTTGCAATTGCGAGGCATAAAACGACAAATGTAAATCTAATAAGTCTCTTCATATATCTTCTTTGTTGTTTTTTAGTCAAAAAATAAGTTGGTGCATAATTAGGCCGCAAAGTTATATATTCTCTGCTGATAATGAATATAATATCTCTATTTTTTTTGAAATAAGTGTAGAAAAATGGTCGGTTTATCCTCTACTTTTGTCGTGGCGGTTGAAAATAATAACTAAATTTTTACTATATTTGTAGAATAAAAGATATGTAGCTATGAAACTAAAGCATCTTACAGGTCTCTCGTTGCTTGCACCTGCAGTAGCATTTGCTGCAGATAGACCAAATATTGTCTTCTTTATCGTCGATGATATGGGTTGGGTGGATAGTTCTGTTGCCTATGGTGAGCAGGTCTATCCTAACAATTTGAGGTATAATACGCCTAATATGCAACGCCTTGCATCGCAGGGAGTTATGCTTACCAATGCCTATGCATGTCCAGTATCTACGCCTACACGAACTTCGCTTCTTACGGGTGTAAACGCCGCACATTCGCGCATTACAAACTGGACCTCTACTATGCGAGATACTCCGAGTGATGCTACGGGTGGAGCTGTGGCGATGATGCAGAGTGGCGCTAACCACGATAATACTACTCGCTTTGTTCGCCCAGAGTGGAATCTTAACGGTATGAGTCCAACTGAGGGAGTTGAAAATACCCTATATGCTACACCTCTGCCACAGCTGCTAAAGGAGGCTGGGTATTACACCATTCACGTCGGTAAGGCGCACTGGGCAAGTGCTGGAACCCCTGGCGCAAGTCCGTATAACATGGGATATGTGGTCAATATCACAGGAAATGTTGCCGGAATGCCTCGCAGTTATCTTAGCGAGGAGAATTATGGCAATACTCCCGAGAAGTGGAATCTGCTTGCCGTGCAGAATATGACCGAGTACTACGGCACAGGTATTCATCTTACCGAGGCTCTAACTCGTGAGGCACTTAAGACCCTTGATTATCCGATTATGCATGATGAGCCATTCTACTTGTACTTTGCTCACTATGCAACCCATACGCCTATACAACGTGACCCACGCTTTGTGCAGAAGTATCTTGATGCGGGTATGGATGAGGGACAGGCGCGCTATGCCTCTATGGTTGAGGGTGTAGATAAGAGTTTGGGCGATTTGCTCGACTATCTTGAGGCTAAGGGTGTCGCTGATGATACAATTATCATCTTTATGACCGATAATGGAGGTAATGCCGAGAATAAGTCAAAGGGTGGTGTTCGTTTTATGCACAATCTGCCACTAAGAAATGGTAAGGGCTCTGTCTATGAGGGCGGTGTGCGTGTGCCCCTGATGGTAAAATGGAAGGATAAGGTCGCCCCTGCCACACGAGTGAATACACCAGTGATTTGTGAGGATTTGTTCCCGACCATTCTGCAGATGGCAGGTGTTAAGAATTATGATGTGGTACAAGAAGTTGATGGAAAGAGTCTTGTAAATCTTGTTACCAAAGGTTCAAAACTTGCAGCTAAGGCTACAAAACGAGGTGATATTGCCGACCAAAAGGCTGCAAATGCCTTTGTGGTGCCAGAGAGCGTTTCGGGCATTGACCCTAATCGTACCTTGATATTCCACTATCCTCACCAGTGGAAGCCTTACGACCTTGAGGATATTGACTTCCTAAGTGCGGTGCGTAAGGGAGATTGGAAACTTGTATATCGTATGCGTACGGGCAAGCTGGAACTATATAATCTGAAGAGTGACATCGGTGAGCAGAGTGATCTTTCATCAGTATATCCGGAGCGAGTTAAGGAGCTTGCAGCAGAGCTCTCTTCAAAACTACGCGGTTGGAACTCTCCAATGCCTCGTCTGCGCGAGACGGGAAAGAGTATTCCGCTCCCGGATGAATTGTAAACGATTTATTTGGAAATTTACTTTAGGTTAGTTATATTTGTGTAAACAAAATTTTAATTGTTATGAAAAAGCATAATTTTAGCGCGGGACCATCTATTCTCCCCGAGATAGTTTATCAGAATGCTGCAAAGGCAATTCTTGATTTCAATGGAACAGGACTATCAATTCTCTCAATTTCACACCGTACTAAGGATTTTGAGGATGTTCTTGCTTCGGCACAGTCACTTATGCGCGAATTGCTTAATATTCCAGAGAATTATCACATATACTTTGTGGGCGGTGGCGCAAGTACCCAATTTTTCCATATTCCTGCCAACTTCTTGGGCAAAAAGGCGGGCTATGTGAATACTGGTGTGTGGACTAAGAAGGCTATTAAGGAGGCTAAGCTCTACGGAGAGGTAGAGATTGTCGCATCATCTGAGGATAGAAACTTCTGCTATATACCTAAGGGTTTTGAGATTCCTGAAGATATTGATTATCTATACATCTGTACAAACAACACAATCTATGGTACTGAGTTTAAGTGTGATATTGACTCTCCAGTGCCAGTCATTGCTGATATGAGCTCAGATATTCTGAGCCGTCCAATTGATGTGTCAAAGTATGCAGTTATCTATGGTGGAGCACAGAAGAACCTCGCTCCTGCTGGTGTCTCTTTCGTAATTATCCGCGATGATATGCTGCAAAAGGTTGTTCGCCCATTGCCAACAATGATGAATGTCAATACACATGTGGAGAATAACTCTATGTTCAACACTCCACCGGTATTCCCAATCTTTGTGATGAACGAGACACTTAAGTGGATTAAATCTATCGGTGGCGTTGAGGCTATGTATAAGATAAATGTAGAGAAGGCAAAGATTCTCTACGACGAGATTGAGCGTAACTCACTCTTCCGTCCTACTGTGGACGAGGCTGATCGCTCACTAATGAACATCTGCTTTGTGATGGCTGAGGGTAAGGAGGAACTTGCTGCCGACTTCCTTAAGTTTGCAACTGAGCGCGGTATGGTAGGCATTAAGGGTCACCGTCTTGTGGGTGGTTTCCGCGCATCTTGCTATAACGCTCTGCCAAAGGAGTCTGTTGAGGCACTTGTGGCTTGTATGCAGGAGTTTGAACAATTACATAAGTAGTATATGGCAACAATAGTTCCATACACTTTTGAGAAAAAGGAGGATAGTGCTATCTATTACACATCATTTGTAAAGGGTATGAAAGTTCTTATAGCAACCGAAAAACCATTTGCAGCAGCGGCTGTGAATGGTATTGTAGAGATTCTTGAGGGTGCCGGTCATACAGTTGTGCGCCTTGAAAAATATACAGACAAAACCCAGCTTCTTGACGCGGTGGTAGATGTTGATGCTCTTATTGTGCGCAGTGATAAGGTTACTGCCGAAGTTATTGCTGCTACGCAAAATCTGAAGATTATTGTCCGTGCAGGTGCGGGTTATGATAATGTAGACTGCGCGGCTGCAAAGGCTCGTGATATAGTGGTTATGAATACTCCGGGTCAGAACTCAAATGCTGTGGCTGAGTTGGCTATTGCAATGATGATTTTCATGTCACGCAACTGCTTCAACCCAGGCACTGGCTGCGAGATTAAGGGCAAAACACTGGCTATTCATGCCTACGGCAATGTTGGTCGCCTTGTTGGTTGTAAGGGTAAAGCTCTGGGTATGAACGTTATTGCCTATGACCCATTTGTGTGCGACTGTTCTGTCTTTGAGTGCGATGGCGTGGAGAAGGTTGATAGTATCGAAGAGTTATATCGCCGAGCAGATTTTCTCTCGCTACATATACCTGCAACAGAGCAGACTAAAGGCTCTATCGGCTATGAGCTAATTTCATCAATGCCTAAGGGTGCAACCCTTGTAAATACCGCTCGTAAGGAGGTTATTGACGAGGCTGGACTTTGTAAGGCTCTTGCTGAGCGTCAGGACCTTAAGTATGTGAGCGATGTAGCTCCGGACTGCTGTGCAGATTTGTGCAACTGTGCCGGTAAGCGTTATTTCGCTACTCCAAAAAAGATGGGTGCCGAGACTGCCGAGGCTAATATCAACGCAGGTCTCGCTGCAGCACGACAAATAGTAGACTTTTTTGCAACCGGAAATAGACGTTTCCAAGTAAATAAATAGTTATGGTACGCATTAAACCTTTTCAGGGAGTACGCCCTCCAAAGCAGTATGCCTCCGAGGTGGCATCTCGCCCTTATGATGTTCTAAACTCCGCTGAGGCTAAAGCTGAGGCTACTGAGCGCTCGTTGCTCCATATCATTAAGCCTGAGATAGACTTTGACCCTATCGCTGACGAACACTCAGAGGTTGTCTATCAGAAGGCGGTTGAGAACTTCCAGCTATGGCAGCAGCGTGGCTGGCTTGAGCGCGACGGTAAGGAGTGCTATTATGTCTATGCTCAGACTATGGATGGTAGAACTCAGTATGGCCTTGTAATGTGCTGCCACTTTGAGGATTACCTCTCTGGCGCAATTAAGAAGCACGAGCTTACCCGTCCAGACAAGGAGGAGGATCGCATGATTCACGTGCGCAATCAGAGGGCAAATATAGAGCCTGTATTCTTCGCATATCCAGATAATGCAGAGATTGATGCTATAGTAAATAGAATTATCCAAGCCCCTGCCGAGTATGATTTTACCGCTGCTGATGGCTTCGGACACCAACTCTGGGTTATTGACGACGAGCAGACGTGCAATCGTATTACTGAGATTTTTAAGTCTATTCCTGCCCTATATGTTGCTGATGGCCACCACCGTACAGCTGCCGCTGCTCGTGTGGGTGCGGAGTGTAAGGCTAATAATCCAAACCATACGGGCGAGGAGGAGTACTGCTACTTCCTTGCAGTGACATTCCCTGAGTCGCACCTTAGAATTATCGACTACAACCGCGTTGTTAAGGACCTTAATGGCCTTAGTTCGGAGCAGTTCCTTGCCGCTCTTGATGCTGATTTTGTAGTTGAAAAGGTGGGCGAGGAAATTTATACACCTAGTGCCCTGCACAACTTCTCACTCTACCTTGATGGCTGCTGGTATAGCCTTACTGCTCGTGAGGGAACTTATGACGATAATGACCCAATAGGCGTGTTGGATGTAACTGTGCTTTCAAATCTCGTTCTTGATAAGGTTTTGGATATTAAGGACTTGCGCACCTCAAAACGTATTGACTTTGTGGGTGGTATCCGCGGACTTGGCGAGCTTAAGCGCCGAGTAGATAGTGGCGAGATGAAGGCAGCCTTCGCCCTCTATCCAGTCTCTATGCGTCAGCTTATTGATATCGCCGACACCGGAAATATTATGCCTCCGAAGACTACTTGGTTTGAGCCGAAGTTGCGTTCAGGTGTTGTCATCCACACATTCTAATTTTGTCGTGAAAATGGCGCATTTACTGCCGCTAACGAGAAAAATTGGTTTGGCTGTACGTTTTAGTACTATCCTGCACCAATTTTTCTCGCCGAGCGTTGTAAATCCACCATTTTGACAGCATAATGGCTTTTAGCTAATGGCTAATAGCCAATAGTAAAAAATCTTGCACTCGCAAGATTTTTTTATTACCTTTGCGCAATTAAATAAGTAACTATGCAGAGATCAATGACAGGCTTCGGTAAGGCCGAGGTTAAAGTAGAGCAGAAGCGCTTTGTGGCGGAGATTCGTTCGCTCAATTCAAAGCAGTTAGATTTATCGGTTAAGCTGCCTATGGCGTTCCGTGCTGCGGAGGCTGAGGTGCGCAGTGTTGTGAGCAAGGCTCTGGTGCGCGGAAAGGTGGATGTGCTGATAACTATGCAGTCTGAGGCTGTTCAGACCGCAGGTGAGGTAAATAAGGATATGTTCCGCGCCTACTTAACTCAAGTCACCGATGCGTTGAGCTACTCGGGCATTGATGCGGCATATGATGCCATTGTGCCGGCGGTATTGCGTATGCCAAATGTGATGACTACAGAGGTTGAGAGTGCAACAGATAGCGACATCGCAGCGATTGTTGAGGCTGTAACCCTTGCTTGTGAGCGGCTGAATGCCTTCAGAGTGCAGGAGGGTGCAGTACTTATTGCAGACCTGCTTGCCCGCGTAGATAAGATTGAGGCATACCGCGACCAAATAACACCTTTTGAGGCTGTACGCGCAGAGGCTGTGCGTACCCGTATTCGTGAGGGTATTGAGAAACTCGGCGTTGAGGTTGATGAGAATCGCCTTGAGCAGGAGATGATTTTCTACATCGAGAAACTTGATATTACAGAGGAGAAGGTGCGTCTTGCGGCCCACTGCAACTACTTCCGTCAGGTCGCGGCTACAGAGCAAGAGGCTGGTCGCAAACTCGGTTTTATAACCCAAGAGATGGGTCGCGAGATTAACACCACAGGCTCCAAGGCCAACAACCACGATATTCAGGTGCTTGTCGTAAAGATGAAAGATGAACTTGAAAAGATTAAGGAACAAGTGCTAAATATTCTATAAGCTAACAGCCAAATCTATGGAGAAAGTAATCATATTTTCAGCTCCGAGCGGATCGGGCAAGACAACAATTGTTCATGAGTTGTTAAAGAGATACCCGCAGTTTGAGTTCTCAATCTCTGCAACTTCACGCGCACCACGAGGTGCTGAGCAGGATGGTGTGGACTACTACTTCCTTACCGAGGAGGAGTTTCTGCGTCGCATTGAGGCTGATGCCTTTGTTGAGTGGGAGGCTGTCTATGCGGGTACTCACTACGGCACACTGCGCAGCGAGGTTGATAGAATCTGGAGCAAAGGTAATGTGATTATCTTTGATGTGGATGTTGTTGGCGGCGTGAATCTTAAAAAGATTTTTGGCAATAAGGCTTGCTCGGTATTCATTATGCCACCATCAGTTGAGGAACTTGAGCGTAGACTTATCGGTCGTGGTACAGATGCTCCAGAGGTTATTGCTAAGCGCGTAGCTAAGGCAGGTCAGGAGATTGAGCGCGCGCCAGAGTTTGACCATGTGGTGGTAAATGATGACCTTCAGAGGGCTATAGCAGATACTTGTGCTATTATTGATAATTTCATTGCTCAGTAATGAAGAGTCGTGTAGTCCTCTATTTTGGCTCGTTTAACCCCGTTCACCGAGGGCATATTGCCCTTGCGGAGTATGTCATCTCTGACGGCTTTGCGGATCAGGTGGTGATGATAGTCTCGCCCCAGAATCCACACAAGGAGCAGAGTGATCTTGCAGCGGAGTTCTCGCGCTATGAGATGTGCCAGGCAGCCTGCGCAGCGTCGTTATATCCCGATAAAATTCAGGTGTCAGCGGTGGAGTTTACACTTCCGAGACCTTCGTATACTATTGATACACTGAACTTTTTGGCAGAGAATTTTGGCGACCAAATGGAGTTCTCAATCCTTATGGGCGCAGATAATATTGAGAACTTCCACCGTTGGAAAAATAGTGAACAGATTGTCGCTAACTATCCGATACTTGTCTATCCGCGCAGGGGGTATAGCCTCTCACGCTCGCAGTATGCTGATAGGGTAGTCTACCTTGAGAATGCTCCACTTTTTGACTTCTCGGCTACGGAGGTCCGTGAGGCTATTGCTCAGGGTGGCAGTGTCTCAGATATGGTTATTCCAGAGGTAGAGAGTTATATAAAACAGAATAAAATATACTGATAATGAGATTAAAAATAGCACTTCTCGCAGGTGGAGACTCTTCCGAACGAGAGATTGCACTTAATAGCGCGCAGCAGATTGCAGCAGCATTGGATAGCGCAAAATATGATGTGAAGGTTATAGACCTGCACCATCGTAATATGACATATACAGATGCTGACGGAAAGCAGTGGGAGGTGGATAAAAACGACTTTTCGCTTACTGTTGCGGGTGTTCGTACAGAGTTTGAGTATGCGCTTATCATCATCCACGGCACTCCTGGTGAGGATGGTAAACTGCAGGGATATCTTGATATGATGGGCATTCCATACTCATCTTGCTCACAGGTAAGTTCAACAATAACCTTTGACAAGATTTCAACTAAGCGCGCTGTTGCCGGTCGTGGTATTAACCTTGCCCGTGAGGTACTTGTCAGCCGAGGTGAAAGTGTTGAAAGCCAAGCTGTTGTGGAGAAATTGGGCTTGCCACTTTTTGTAAAACCAAATGCAAGTGGTAGTAGCTTTGGTGTGACTAAGGTAACTACAGCAGACCAGATTCCAGCCGCGGTTGAGGCAGCGTTTAAGGAGAGTGATGAGGTGCTTATTGAGGAGTGTATCGTAGGTCGTGAAATGGGATGTGGTGTTGTTGTGACTGCCGACCGAGAGATTCTGCTACCAATTACTGAGATTGTCTCTAAGCGCGACTTCTTTGACTATGAGGCTAAGTATACTGAGGGCCTTTCTGATGAGATTACCCCTGCGCCGATAAGTGATGAGATAAAGCAGAAGCTGAATCGTATGACCCTTGAGGCATACCGAGCATGTCGTTGTAGCGGCGTTGTGCGTATAGATTTTATCGTTACGGAGGCAGGCGAGCCTTATCTTATTGAGATAAACTCTATTCCGGGTATGAGTAGCGGAAGTATTGTGCCAAAGCAGGTGCGTGAGGCTGGTATGACTTTGGGCGAACTCTACGATATTGTAATTGCAGATTCACTTAGATAATTTGAGCCATTTCCTACATATGATAGAGATTGAGGGTAAGATTGTAAGCACAGACCTGCTTACAGAGAACTTCTGTTGCGATATTATGGCCTGCAAAGGTCAATGCTGCATTGATGGCGATGCAGGTGCTCCGCTGACACTCGAGGAGGTTGATATTCTGGAGGCGGAGTATGAGAACTATAAACCATACATGACTCCAGAGGGTATTGCTGCTGTGGAGAAACAGGGCTTTATGGTTGTGGATTTTGAGGGAGATTATACCACGCCGCTTGTCAATGGTTGTGAGTGTGCTTATACTTTTGTAAACGAACAAGGACTTACTCTGTGTGCTATTGAGGCGGCGTATCGTGCGGGTAAATGCTCGTTTATCAAGCCTATATCGTGTCATCTCTATCCAATCCGTGTAGTAGAGTTCTCTAATGGCACAGTAGGGCTTAATTATCACCGCTGGGCAATCTGTCGCTCAGCATGCCAAAATGGTAATAAACTTGGTATCTCTGTCTATAAGTCACTTAAGGAGCCTATTATTCGTCAATTCGGAGAAGAGTTCTATTCGGCCCTTGAGTGCGCAGAGGATTTGTTAAAAAATAGTAAATAGAAAATATAGATGAAGAGAATACTCCTTATCGTTGTGGCACTACTTGCCGCAACAGAACTTTATGCCCTTGATTCGCTTGCTGTGCAGTCAATTAAACCATTATCGTCTCCAATTGTTGTAGATACACTTAAGACAGAAAATTCTGCCTTGTCAGTACTGCTATTTAATGACGGTACATGGCGCTATGTTCAAAGTGCGACTATGGAGCAGGACTCTACACTCTATAACCGCTATTGGGATACAGAAAATGTATCTGCTTACCGTACAGTGTCTATTGACTCTATTCCTAAGTCGGTGGCTATCAATCTTGTAGATAGTATAAGAAATTATCGTTATCCATATATTGGTCGCGTAACTTCTCGCTACGGTATGCGCCATCGCCGAGCGCATAATGGTATCGATATTGCACTTAAGGTTGGCGATACAATCTGCGCCGCTTTTGATGGTCGAGTGCGCTTCTCAAAGGCTACCAATACGGGTTATGGAACACTTGTCATTATCCGTCATGACAATGGACTTGAGACATACCACGGACACCTCTCTGCTCGTCTTGTGGAGGAGAACGATAGGGTAGTGGCTGGTCAGCCGATTGCTCTGGGTGGAAACTCTGGAAGAAGCACAGGCCCACACCTCCATTTTGAGACTCGTTACTATGGTCAATCTTTTGATCCAGAGCGACTTATTAACTTTAAGACGGGCGAGCTTCGTCGCGACCATTTTCTGCTGAAAAAGAGCTATTTTAGCATTTACTCAAAGTATGAGCAGGATTTTAATGCCGAAGCAGAGCGTGATGAGGCTGAGAAAAAGGAGAATGCTCTCTCTGCCGAAAAACGATACTACAAAGTCCGCAGTGGTGACTACCTCGGTCTTATTGCTAAGCGTAATCACACTACAGTGTCGGCAATTTGTCGATTAAATGGTATCAAACCTACTACTACACTGCAAATCGGACGTGTGCTTCGCGTGAAGTAGTGTTGGTGTAATAGAGGATGTAGTAAGAATGAGAGAGTGAAAACTTCTCTCATTCTCGCTTTTATATACAGAGTATATAGCCGAAATATCAAATTATTACACAAATAGAAGCCAATAGGGGTTGAGAATATTGAAAATTTTTTAATTTTAAGGTGAAAAGTTGTGTATTTCAGAAATTTGTATTACCTTTGCGCACTCGCAAAGTGCGAGGTTGGATTATAATTTATTAACAACAAGTATTATTTAACAAATGGATTCATTAAGCTACAAGACAGTCTCATTGAATGCCGCGACAGTTACCAAGGAGTGGGTAGTTATCGATGCTACAAATGAGGTGTTGGGTCGTTTAGCCTCACAGATCGCAAAGATTCTGTGCGGTAAGAACAAGCCTGGCTACACTCCACACGTTGATTGCGGTGACTATGTTATCGTTGTTAACGCTGACAAGGTGAAGCTTACAGGCAAGAAGTTGACCGACAAGGTCTATGTTCGTCACACCGGCTATCCGGGTGGTCAGCGTTTCGCTACTCCAGCTGATCTTCTTACCCGCAAGCCAACTGCTGTAATTGAGGAGGCAGTAAAGGGTATGCTCCCAAAGACTCGCCTCGGTGCAGCGATTTTGAAAAATCTTAAGGTTTATGCTGGCGCTGAGCACCCTCACGCTGCACAGAACCCAAGACAAATTAAGTTAAACGAGATTAAGTAAACATTATGGAAGTTGTAAACACTGTTGGTCGCCGTAAGGCCGCTGTTGCTCGCGTATTCGTGAAGGCTGGTACAGGTAAAATTACAATTAACCAGAAGGAGCTTGAGGTTTACTTCCCACTGAACATCCTTCAGTTTGAGGTAAAGCAGCCACTGCTTGTTACTGAGACTACCGAGAATTTTGATGTAATGATCAACCTCGTTGGTGGTGGTATCAAGGGTCAGGCTGAGGCAGCTCGTATGGGTATTGCTCGCGCATTGTGCGAGATCAATCCTGAGTATCGTTCAGTTCTTAAGAAGAACGGATTCCTTACTCGTGATTCCCGTGAGGTTGAGCGTAAGAAGCCAGGACAGCCTGGTGCACGTCGTAAGTTCCAGTTCAGTAAGCGTTAATCC
>CAJGDC010000035.1 GCA_904502005.1 uncultured Alistipes sp. | reverse complement strand
GGCTGAGGCTCGCTTTAACAAGTGGCTCGGCGAGAAGGAGGGTAAGGTAGCTGCTAAGGTTTGCTCACTCGCTTCTGCTGCTACAGCTGACAAGAAGGCTCGTCTCTCTGCTGAGGCAGCTGTTAACGCTGCTCGCGTACAGGCTCTCGCTGAGAAGAAGGCTGCTGCTGAGGCTGAGGCTGCTGCAGCTGCTGCTGAGGCTGCTGCTGAGGAGTCAACTGAGGCTGCAGAGTAACAAGGCAGGTATGTTGGCAGTCGGTCGCATAACAAAGCTCTTTGGAGCTGAGGGTGAGGTTAATGTAAACCTCTATGCCGACTTCCCCGACGACTTTTCTGTGGAACAACCACTGTTTACAATTGTGGACAGTCTGGTTGTTCCTCTTTTTTGTGACTCTTTTGCCCGTCGTGGTCGTGGCAGCGCTACCGTTCGTTTTGCAGATATAGACACTGTAAAGCGTGCCGAGATTATCATGGGCAATGAGATTTTTATTGAGGAGCAGGAGGCGGATGATGACGAGTTCACCTTTGAGGACCTTATTGGCTTTACGGTCAAGGTGGGTCGTCGCAAGGGTACAATTACAGACTTCTACGACAATGACATCAACCCTCTCTTTGAGATTACGCTCTCTGACGGCGAGCATCTTGTTCCGGCAGCTGAGGAGTTTATCGCCGGTATTGACTTTGAGCAGCGTACAATAAAGCTCGTGCTTCCAGACGGGCTGCTGCTTCTGTAATAGATTCCTCGCATTGTCTCAGTTTATCTGCTCGATAAACTGCGTATAAGCTATAACCCAAACAAATAGTTATGTCTACTACTAACCCCAATGAAATTGTAATTAAAGAGGTCAAAACAAAGCGCGACTTGCGTCGTTTTGTGCAGTTTGGAATAGATCTCTACAAGGGAAATCCCTACTACTGTCCGCCGATATTTTTTGATGAGGTGAACACCTTTGATCCAAAGAGCAATCCAGCCCTTGAGGTGTGCGAATATGTTATCTATATGGCGTACAAAGATAACCGCATCGTGGGTCGTATCGTTGGAATCGTCAATCACCGCGCAAATGAGGCGTGGAAAGTTAAAAAGTGCCGCTTTGGTTGGTTTGACTTTATTGATGATTATCAGGTCTTTAAGTTGCTCATTGACTCAGTGGCAGCATGGGGTAGGGAGCGTGGCATGACGCATCTGAATGGTCCTGTGGGCTTTACAGACTTTGATAAGGAGGGTCTGCTGATTGAGGGCTTTGACTATAGCGCACCTATGGCTAGTCTCTATACACACCCATATTATATCGCCCACTATGAGCGTTATGGACTGGGCAAGGAGACCGATTGGATTGAGTTCCAGATTACGCCGCCTGAGCAGGCTCCTGAGAGAATGCGCCGCCTTGCGAAGATTGTCGAGCAGCGATATAAACTGCATACAGTCAAGGTCAAGAACTCGAGTGAGCTGAAACGCCGATATGGCTATACCTATTTTGATGTGATGGATGCGGCATATCAGAAGCTCTATAACTATCAGCCGATGACCGATCGCCAGAAGCAGTATTACTGCAAGATGTACTTCCCAATTCTCAACTTCGACTTTGTGACCCTTGTGGCTAACGAGAAGGATGAGATTGTTGCTGTAGGACTGGGTATGCCGTCGCTCTCTGATGCTCTGCGTAAGTGTGGTGGTAAACTCTTCCCATTTGGCTGGTATCACCTGCTTAAGGCGCTGAAAGCTAAGAAGTTCACCGACTTTGATCTGCTGATTATCGCCGTTCGCCCAGACTATCAGAATTTGGGTGTTGCCTCGCTAATTTTTGACGAGATGACCCCATATTTTAGAAGGTATGGCATCCAGAGGGTAGAGACAACCTCTATCCTGGAGACTAACCACAAAAACCTCTCAAATTTTGTGATTTTTGACCATATCCAGCACAAACGCCGCCGAGCATTTATCAAGCCGCTGTAATGCTGTGATAATAAAATAGATAGACCGACTAAAACATCTTTAGTCGGTCTATTTTGTTACTGATAACTGCTTGGCTGTTAGAAGTTGTAGCTCCAAATTTTATTTTTATAGTCTTTCCAACCGACAGCAGATTTATATGAACTCACAGATTCTGAAGGAACATTTATTCTTTCTACGTATGAGTCGAATAGATGAATCCAATTTGCATTGTTGTATAGTATCGATGGGGGAACAGTCGCTTTGCAATTAATGGTTTTTAGATTATTACAATCTTCAAAGCAGTATTCAGCCATCTTCACTACGCTTTTAGGAATAGTTATGCTTGTTAGCGATGTGCAATTGCCAAATGCATAATATCCAATAGATGTAATGCCATCATGCAGTTGAACGTTTGTTAATGAGGAACAACCCATGAATGTACTATTCTTAATTTCTGTTATGTCTGTTGGAATAATAAGGTCTGTTATTTTTGATCCATCGATATACAGGTCAGCATAGTATAGTGGATTTGTTGCAATATAGAAAGATACACTATTACTTTGTTTTTCCATGCAATCAAAAACTATTTTACACCATGCTGACAGATTAGTTATATTAACTTTTGACAATGCATCGCAATTACTAAATGCATTGCGTCCTATCGAGCTAACTTTTTCAGGGATTGTAATACTTGTCAGCTTTCTACAATACTCAAATGCGTACTTTCCGATTGATGTAACGCTATCCGGAATAGTAACACTTGTCAGCGATGTACATGTACTGAATGTACTATCTCCAATCGATGTAACGCCATCGGGAATAGTGTATTCGGTTAGCTCTGCAATTCCTGCTGGTGCAACTGCCTTCAAAGAGCCATTGATTATTAAACATCTATTATCTGACGATGCATGTTTGCCATAAAAGTGTGTTAGTGAAGTGCAACCATAGAAAACCTTATTACCAACCCATGTGATACTATTCGGCAAAGTTATACTTATTAGATTGCGACAATCACAGAATGCTTCATCAGAAATAGAGGTGAGATTGCCGTTAAATTTCATCACTCCTTTGCCAGTTTCAGAGTTCCATTCATTCGATACATATGTTGTACTGAATGCCCATGTCTTGTATGGCTCAATTTTTCGAGTTGCGGTGTACCAAATCTCATTATTTTGTTGTACAATTTCGTTTTTATCAAAATCATAAGCAACGAGAATATCTTTGTAATCCACACCCCATCTAGAAATATAGTCATTAACAGATGTATATGGTATATATATCTTTAAATCAGAAGCATGATTATAAAACATATTTACGCCATCTATTGGAGGTGTTGTTGGTTTACAATAAATTCTCTTAAGGTTGTTGCAATAAGCAAAAGCACTCTGCTCAATTGTTTTAACGCTTTTACCGATTGTTACATCTGTTAGGCTGCTGCACGATTCAAATGCGTGATCTCCAATCAAAGTGACGCTATCGGGAATAATTAAGCTTGTAAGTTTGCTACAAGAACAGAATGCAGAGCCATATAGTGCCGTTAGATTACTACCAAATGTAACATTCTCCAAATTTTTGCAACCATAAAAGGCTCCTTTTTCAATTGTTTCAACGCTATCTGATATTGTTAAATTTGTTAGGTTTGTACTACCATAGAACGCGTAATCTTCAATTGTGGAGACATTATTTGGAACAGAAAAGTCCAGCGCGCTACAATTTGTAGCATACATTTTGAGTACACCATCAATAATCAAACAACGATTATCAACTGAGGCAAACTTTCCATAAAAAGCCTCTATATTTTGACACGAATAGAATGCTAATTTCTCAATATCTACGACACTATCAGGAATGGTTACATGCTTTAGGTTATCGCATAATCCAAATGCATACTCCTCAATTGTGACTACCTGACTTGGTATGATAATACCTTGCAAATTAGAGCATCCTCTGAATGCAGAATATCCAATTTTTGTTACAACATTGTCAAAAGAGAGCACCCAACACTTCTTGTCTGCATCGTAGGTGTTAGAGATGATATTTGTACCGAAAGCATTTTTGTTATATGGTTCTACTTTCGCCGTTGCTGTATAGTAAATTTTCCAGGTCTCAGGAATAATCTCAACCACCTCGCCCTTCTCAAAGTCATAGGCGACAAAGTTGTCGGCATACTCGCTCCAACCATCAGCGACCTTGTATGCCTCAAAAGAGTCTGCAGGAACGTAGATCGTACAACCAAGAGGAGATTTATCATTTGAGTAATGCGAAAACATATATCTACCACCAGCTGGAGGGGTTGTAGCTTTACAATATACTGTTTTTAATTTAGTACAATTTGCAAAAGCTGCATAACGAATATTAGTAATAGTTTCAGGAATTGTTACACTGATTAGGCTACTACAACTATAGAACGTATATTCTTCAATTGATGTAACACCATTTACGATTTCATATTCGGTTAATCCTGCTGGAGCGAAAGATTTAAGAACACCATTCACAATCAAGCAACGATTATCATCCGATGCGAATTTGCCGTAGAATGCAGCAAGATTATCACAATTGTTAAATACACCACCATCAATACTTGTAACACTATCTGGTATAGCTATATTTGTCAGTTTATTACAACCTCTAAAGGCAGAATCACCAATACTGGTAACCTCACTTGGTATAGTATACTCCAGCAAATCTGCAGGGGCAAAAGCCTTGAGAGTACCATTCACAATTAGGCAACGATTATCTTCTGATGCAAATTTTCCATGAAAACTTTTTAGGCTGTCACAGAAAGCAAATGCAGACCTTTCAATAGATGTAACGCTGTCAGGAATAGTTACTTCTGTTAATTTATTGCATCCTTGAAATGCGCTTGTTTCAATTGATGTTACGCTATCAGGAATTGTTACGCTCGTTAGACTACAGCAATCGCTGAATGCACAATATCCAATCGAAGTAACTGGACTATCAAAGGTGATTACACCATAGTCCTTTTCCGCATCGTAAATATTCGAAACGATATTTGAGCCAAATACATCCGTTGCATATGGGGTAACCATAGCGGTCGCAGTGTAAAAGATTTCGTTACTTAGTGGATATGACGGAACAAAATCAACTGCAGCCATCGGCTGAATAGCATTGCGATTGATTAAAACAGACTTATTTGTTGATTTTGTCATAATATGACCATCTGTTGCCTTAATCTCTAGACTAATACCCTGAGTAAACTCCTGCGGAGGCAGTCCAATGTAGAAAGCTGTTGGCTCTGCGCTGAGTGTTACACCCTCACCGCAGTTGAGTGTGACCTCGGTAAGGATTGTATCCTCAAAAACGAGGTTGCCGCCGGCGCTATTATCGTTATCGTCTGCCGAGCCCATATCTGTGGCTAGGGCTGAGGTGGCGTCAGAGGAGTTGATATAGACCTCGCCCGCAACCTGCTCGCCATTGTTACCCTTAAGGGTAATGCTCTGCACCTTCTCGCCATTACCTGTAAGTTGCACTTTCAGCCAGCCGCAGACATTCTTGAGCGAGAACTGGTTATACTCGCTCTGCGAAATCATGATATTGCCGTTCAAACCGTAGCTATCAGCAAGATAGGTCTGTTCGGCTGCTAGCCAACCCTTTACGTTGTAGGTGTCGGTGTTGATGTAGTAATTTTCGTTGTAAGGATAGACAACGACCACGCGCTTCATTGTCTCGGTGGCATTGCCAGCCTCTACCTGTTTAAGGTTTCCGGTGCGCTCGCCAGTTTCGCCCTGATACTGCCACTTTTGGTTGGCATTTGAGAGGTAGAAGACTGAAACAAGGTCATCAGCGGTCCAAACAGTCTTACCATTGTCGAGCTGAATACGCATCTCATCGCCCTCGAAAGTTCCGATAAGTGTCTCGGGTGTAGCTATGTCAATGCAAACAGCCTGCTCGTCTGTCATATTAGATGTACAAGCGGCAAACATTGCAGCTACAAGTGTAAAAAAGTAGAATCTTTTCATATCTATCTGATTTTCATTGTTTACCAACCCTGTTCTGGCTTCTCGATTGGGTCCTCAAACATAGAACCGGCAAAGCCCTGCTCACAAGCCATAGCCTCTATCTCGACAATAGGCGTGTCATAAAATCTCTTTCTCATCTTGTTTTGTGAATTTTATTAACCTATACAAAGGTACAAATATTTCCGTGAAAAATACCTTTTTTATATCGTTTAATCTTGTTACTATATAATTAGCTCCACCAATTATTGTTGGTGGAGCTGATATTAGTTACTCTTTTTCAGAATCGGAGGAGGTTATTGGCTCCTCATTTGTCAGGCTTTGGATGCCCAGTGTCTCGTCAATGAAGCTCTCTAATGAGTGGTCGGCAGCCATTCCAATCTTTTGGCGGAAGCGGTGGCGGAGCATAAGCACGCTACGTGGGGCGATGGCAAGTAATTCGGCAATCTCCTTATTATCCTGCTTGAGAACGATTAGCATAGAGAGGAGCTCCTCGCGACGTGTAATTGTTGGCACGCGCTCACGCAGGCGAGGTAGGAAGAGCGGATAGAGCAGATCGAAGCGTTGGCGGAACTTTGACTCGCCACTCTTCTGAAGTAGCGAAGGGGTGAGAGTTTCAAGCTCTCGTCTATTCTCTTTGTCGCTAATTATCTCGTCAATCTCTTGCGAGATAATATCCTTCTCGGTCTTTGTTTGATGCAGCTTTTGAAGCACATTGGCAAGTTTATCATCTGCCTGTTGCATAATTTTCTTATGTTCTCTTCGCTGGTTGATTAGCAGCGTAATTATCACGGCAATAATCATAGCTGACAAAACAGCGCAGATGATAAATAGAAGGCGTTGGTTACTCTTCTCAAGCTGGACAATCTTTAACTGTTGTCGTTGCTGCTCAGTCTGCGACTCTGCAATAGCCTCTACAAGATTGAAGTTCAGCCTCTTCTCCTTTAGTGCTTGCTGTTCTTGGAGCATCATCTTGGTGTATTGCTCCACCTTTTGCTGATTCTTGCTCTTGAGATAGTGATTTATAATGGGTTTGTAGTTGATATGTATAAATATAGGAGTATCCTCTTGGCTTAGCAGCGAATACATGTTATCCAACATTACATCGGCCATCTCGTACTTTTCACTCTTGAGGTAGGTTTGTGCCAATTGGTGATATGCCTTCGCGCGGTTTACGATAGTACCTTGATGGGTTACAAGCTGTAGCTCTTGGATGCCTAAATGCAGTGAATCTCCACCCTTTTCGGTCAAATATATGCCATGCAGCAGGTCTACATCTACCATGCCGCTATTGTAAGGTAGTGCACGGCATAGCTCTCGCGCCTTTTCGGTGTAGAGGGCTACGGAATCTACCATCCCGAGTTGTTGTAGTGCGCGACCTTTATTGATATATGTTTGCGCTGAAACCATAGGGTTGTTAGCCTTCATGCCCCTCTCTACGTTTATAGCCTCTGTGGCATATATGTTGGCATATTCGGGTACATCCCAGTAGAGGAATAGGTCTATTAGCTGGTGTAGGCTATTCAGTACGCCTAAGTCGTCAGCCCTTAGTTTTGACTCCTCTTTGCTTTGCTGAAAAAGTGTTAGGGCTTTGTTGATATGGCCACTGCGCTTGTATATAGAGCCTAACATAGCCGTTACCCACTGCTTCCCAGAGGTATTCTTGCACAATTGCGCTTGGAGTATCGCCTCTTGGCACCACTCAATCACATCTTCCTGATAGTTTGGATTGCTGTAAAATACCGCTGCTGCGTATGCATAGTCGCGGAAAAAGCGCTCAGGGGTGGCGTGGTGCAGAGGGGTTGTAAAGGCTTTTAGCGTTGTCTGCTCAGCTTCATTCATCTTCTCTGTGCGAGAGAGTGCATATCCAAGTACCGAGTAGTAATCTCTCAAACAGTGCTTTTGCATCACTGTTGAGGCTTTGAATATCTCTTTTAGCGTAGTTACGCATGCCTCTGGCTCACCTTTGCTCTGGAATGTATTCATCAGCTGCACCAGCGCATCGCTGTAGATGATAATCTGCTGCTGGGTCATCTCCTTATCATGCAAAGGCTGTAGCAGGAGAGTCTTATAAACTTCAATAGCTTTGTCGTACTCGGCTTCGCGTTGTAGCGCCCTTGCCTCCTTAAAGAGTTGGTCATTGGCTCTGCTATTGTAGCAGGTTAGTATCAGTATTAGGAGCGTTAGTATCTTTTTGCTCCACATAGGTAGTCTCATATTCTGTTTTAGTGAAAATGGTATCTATTTATGCTCTGTATGGTATAAATAATAGTCTGCTTTTTGTATATTTTCAGTATATCACATCATAAAGTAGTAGTCTCTATTCTGTTGCAAAATTAACTAAATTCTGAGCAGTAACCTAAACCTTTGTGTTTACATTTCGGTTTACATTTGCTATTTTTTACAATAATACCCCTCTTAGATAGACTTAAATGTAGGATATTGTTTTTTGACGCTTAAATAATATAGTAGTAGCTTTGCAGAGTGTTATATCGATGTAGATTGTTTGACATTTGGTAGAAGAGAAGTTACACCAATGGAACTAATGAATAATAGTGCACAAAATTCCGAAACTGTCACTCCGCCGAGCGGTCTGCCTTATGCCCATTGTCTGAACTGTGGCTCAGAACTCAAGGGTGGCTTCTGCCACAATTGTGGACAGGAGGCTGTAAGCAAGACCCCCACAGTATGGGGATTTGTAATGGCGTATCTTGACAACTCATTTATGTGGGATGCTCAATTTATCAGAACATTCTGGACTCTAATTAGTCGTCCAGGACAGTTGACATATGAGTATACAGCAGGTAAGTTCATTTCACAAGAGCATCCGCTGAAACTGAATATGTTTTTGCTGAGCATATTCTTGATGTTGTTTATCTTCTTTGCGAGCGGAGATAAAGTGACAAATACTGTGCAAAGTTTAACACAAGACGAGCGAGTATTTGCAAGTGTTCAAATAGAAACGTTGGCGGATGATCCTGAATACGCCAAGAAAATAGAGCAGAGTCCGCGAGATACGGTTCTATTGTTGGCACCGTTATTATTGACAGAGAATCATCCTCAGCTATTTAGCAATATAGAGACCAAAGAGGATACAAATGGTGAGGGGCTTGACAAGTGGGTCGCTGCAGTTCCACGTGTGTTAATCGAAGATGGTATTATTACGATTGACCAGAGTGGGTGTTATCGTTTCAACACAGAGGCAAAGGTTGGTCAAAATGGATTGGATTTATTAGTTTCCGTTCTGGAAGAGGTGAGTGGGCTTATATCTAAGTATTTCCCAATGCTACTGTTGCTTACAGCGCCGTTCCTGTCATTTTCATTGAAGCTTGTACAACGTAAGAGCAGAATTCCTGTAATCAACCATTTTATCTTCTCATTGCACTACATATCATTTATGGAGGCAATGATGATATTCATTTATATACTTCATTTGACTGTTGCCCCTTCAATGAAGCTGATGGAATATTTGATGATGGGAAGTTCGTGCTTATATTTGGCTATTGCATATCGTAAAGTTTATGAAAGTTCGTGGATAAAAGCTGTTGTAAAATCTCTTTTAACAAGTTTTATCTATTTTGTCATTCTGCTTCTGATATTTATTACGATAATTATTGTCGCTTGTTTTAAAACAGCAATGAACTATAGTTAAATTGAAATTTAAGAAATACTTTATGAAGAAAATTGTTCTACTTTTTGCTTTGTCTATAATGACGATGACCTTTGGTTATGCTCAAGGACCGTCAAAGGCAGAGGTCAAGATGAAGGAGATTGTCGCTAAATACGAGAAAGTGGCAGGTGTAGATTGTACTGTTCTAGAAAAAGGCAGTGGTCTAGGCATTGTTAAGATGATGCTCAATCAGCAGATTGGTAAGGACTTTATGAAGGGTGTTACCAGCATCATAATTATCGACTTCAGTGAGGCTAAAGAGCAGACTCGCAAGGAGTTAAATCAAGATATAGACACCTTTAAGACGATGTTGCAGGAGTTCAAATCGGATGACGATAAGGATTCTGCTGGCAAGGAAAAGACTAGGGGTTTTGCTTATGTTTCTGACGATGGTACAATATCCGATTTCCTATTCGCATCAGAGGATAGCGAGTCAAAGATGTTGATGTACATGGCAGGTAATATTAATGTTAAAGATTTGGTAAATGACTAATACAAACTATTATGAAAAAGCTATTTTTACTTACAATCGCAGCATGTATGGCTGTAGCAGCTTCTGCGCAGGAGCTCCCTTACTCAAAGTATCTTAACTTTGACAAGAAGGATTTTAAAGAGAATCACTTTAAGTACAATGACAAGACCAACACTTGGTCTGTAAGTAAGGTTAACGGTTGGATGACAGCATTCAATGTGTTGGCGGTTGTTGCTGACGGTATTGAGGATGTTCGCCCAGCTCGTAACGACTACAGTATTCTTGTCCAGCTCGGCAAGGATGATAAGGTCGCTTTTATAAAGGTTTGGTTCTATAATAGCCAGACCTATCACAAGGTGCTTAAGTTTGTTAAGGAGAATGGTCAGAATATTATAGAGACCTCTTCTGGAAAGTTGAGTAAGCATACGGCTACTTACGGCAATTATAGCATTGTGCTCGGTATGGAGCAGCATATTATTAGCCGTACATCTGCTCGTACTATTGACCCTAAGGCTGTAAAGACTGTAGATGAGTCATACAACGAGTATGAGTTTACCATCGAGACTGGTGTTGAGCCTTGGTCAAAGAAGATTGAGAAGCGTGCTGCTAAGAGCGCTAAGCGCGATGCTAAGGGCAAGAAGAAGAGAACTGTTGAGGAGATGATGTAATACACTATTTTATAATAAAAAAACAACAAAAAAATGAAGAAATTATTTTTAATGCTACTTATGGTTGCCGGTGTAGCTGTTGCATCAGCCCAGAGTACTGACACAGCCGTGTCACAGCAAGCATGCACAGACAAGCCGCTGAGCGAGAGAAAGCCTGTGACATCTAAGTGGTCACTAATCAGCGGTGGAGCTGCCTTTTCTAACCACTATTTGAGTAACCAGCAGTATGTAGGTTCGATAAGAGGTATTGAGGCTGCACATGGTCGTTATTTCCGTAAGTCTGACAACCTCTCTTGGAGACTTACAATGACTCACCTTCGCAATATGTCAAAACTCGGTGGAGGTCTTAAGAATCCTGCAAAAACATCTAAGATGTCTGTACAGACATACGAGGCTGACTATGCTGTATTCTACAATTGGAAATTTGGAAAGGAGGATCGTCTACAGGTTCGTGCAGGTGGTTCGTTCAATGTTTATGGTGGTCTTAATTTGTGTGGCAGCCACTCTGTTAACAATGTTGCCTCAGTTGATTTACAGACTCAGGTACTTGGTGCAGCACAGGTTCGTTACGGTTGGGATTTCACACAGTGGGGCCTTGATCTTTATGCAAACCTCTCTATCCCTATGTTCGGTTTGATATTTGGTAACGCTCGCTATGAGACATTCGTTGAGGGCTTTATCCCTTCAGATCTTAATCTAAAGGCTTACCAACATACAAAGTTCTCCTCTTTCCACAATATGAAAGGTGCAAACTTTGAGATGGGTATAGACTTCGCTTTGCGTAAAAATGTATGTCTTAACTTAGGTTTTGCCTCTAACAACCGTTATTGGCATATAAACGGTTTGCAGGACTACCGCACTAACTCAGTTTTCAAGATTGGTGTTTCTGTTGACCTTGTCAGCATATCAAGACGCGCAGCAACTAATCGTCAATTTTAATTAGCATTACACTATGAAAAAGATATTTATAACACTATTTTTAGCTGCAGTGGCTCTCGTATCGTGCGAGAAGTACGAGACTGTTAAGACTGTAGATACTGATTTCAAGAGAAACTTTGACGCGTTCTGGACTATGGTCGATGAGCAGTACTGCTACCTCGATTATAAGAATATTAACTGGAAAGGTGTGTATAACGAGTTGTTGCCACGTGTAGAGGCAGCTCAAACTGAGCAGGAGTTCTTTAACATTCTCTGTACTGCGCTTGATCACTTAAAGGATGGTCACGTTTGGATGGAGTCTCACTTTAAGGCCTACAGCTGCAGTACTTACCTCTACGATGAGAATGGTAATAAATATCCATCTAACTTTGATAAGAGCGTTGCTAGAAAGTATGTTGAGGAGGTGTTCCACACTATTGACAGTAACCTCCATTTTGGAGAGATTAAGCGCAATGGTCGTACATTTGCATACATCTATCAGGCTGATTTTGAATATGAATGGCAGCCAAATGACTACAAGTACATTAAGCCAATTGTAGAGAAGGCAGATGGTATTATCTTTGATATCCGCAACAACCCTGGTGGTAGTGGCGATATTGGTCTTACGCTCGCAGGTATGTTCTTCAAGGAGAAGACACACGTCGGTTATCACGCTTTGAAGGGTGGCCCAGGTCATAACGATATGACAGAGTTGTGCCCTATTTACTCTAAGCCATCTAAGGCTGCCGATTGGTCAGACAAGAAGACTATGCTTCTTACAAACCGTGAGGTGTACTCTACAGCAAACCTATTCTCTTCAGCGCTTAAGCTTGCTAAGAATGTAACTCAGATTGGTGGTATCACAGGTGGTGGTGGCGCTATGCCTATGACTCACTTATTGCCTAATGGCTGGATTGTAGTATTCCCTGCCAATATGCTCTTTGATGTCAATAAGCAGCATATCGAGTGCGGTATTGCTCCAGATATCGAGGTTACAGCTACTGATGAGGAGCTTGCTGCTGGTCGCGACGCTATCATTGAGAGAGCTCTGGACGAGTTGATGAAGTAGTAATTTTTAAGTTACATGCAGGCCGTTTATAGAAGACCTTTGAAGGTGCTTCTATAGCGGCTTGCTTTGCCGTATTAAATAGAATGGGATTGTATAACCCCAAATTGATATAAAAATGAAGAATGTTGTTTCTAGAATTAGTTTACCACTCTTTTATGCTACAATCCTAATGGTTTGTGTGGCTACGGTGATGACCGCATGTAAGAAGGATGGTACCGACAAAGAGGAGCAGTTGGTCTTTAATACCGAAGAGTATTCTGTGCCGACAGCTGATGCGCTAAAGGTTGTCTCTGATCTTCCGGCCTACGTTATCCCGTATCAATATAAGGATTTTGGAGCTGCGTTGGTGAATCGCCTACAGAATAGGGTGGTTGAGTTAAATGAACAGACTGTTGAGAATCTGGCGTCAGTGGTGTTTCATAGCTCGCAGATTGAGAGTATAGATGAGGAGTGGGCAGCTATTTTAGTACAACTACTTTTGGGTCGTAATATCATTATTATAGAGCCTACAATCGGGGATTTTAGAAAATTCTGCGATTATATTACCGCAATATATATCTTGTTGCATCAAAGTGAAGATGGTCAAGAATTGCTCGATGAAATTGATGTGATTCCTGGCGCTCGCCAGACCCTTGAGGCTTTCTACGATATGAGCATGGATAGCTCAAAGATAGAGTCGATGTTCCTGCTTGATACTGACAGCAGCGGAGTGCTTGCCGAGGCGATTGCTGTTAGAGGTAGTGATTTCCATATCGTAGATAGAATGAAGGGCGTTGATGACTCTGAAATTACACATGAACAGGTTATTGACGACAAGGGTACAACAGAGCAGATTGAGGCCCCAGAGATTGAAAGCTCTAGCCCATCAGAGGCAATTACCCCATACGGCTACGGTGTTTTTGCCGATATGTTCACCATGTGGATAAACGAGCAGGAGTACTATATTGCCCAACAAGATGCAATGCGTAGTCGCGCGGTGAAGAGTTTGAATACCCGCGCTGCAGAGACCAATAAGTTCAATCTTGAGGATATTACAACAGTACAGAAGGTGCAGTATACGATTAGTGCAGCAACTCCGTATAATGTAGGTCCGGCTCTACCTGTGACAGTAAGTCTTGAGATAAGCTCTGTGTTTATGGAGAATGAGAATTGTGACTACTATTGCATATACAAGAAGATATTGTCATACAACCAAAAATTGGATTGTGGCCCTGTAGAGAAGCGTTCATGGCGCAAAAGCGTTAATTTTGGAGAGCCAACAGATGATGATTATGGTAGCCTCTATGATGAGGTAAAAGGCTGGATATATTACCCATATTATGGACCTTTTATGTGCGATTTGGAGGGACGAAGTGTCTGCCATGCTCACACTGATTCCTTTGTAAATTCGACTACCACGGTTGTTGATCTACCTAATGCAAACTCAATAGCGAGTGTCGCAGGGGCTGCGGTGGTGAACTATTCTCCTAAGAACAGCATTGGTAGCGTTGATAAGACAGATGGATTTAGTTATGGTTTTGACGGAGGCTTCTACATCGCCAAAGAGCCATCTGTCAGCTTAGGATTTAGTGTTAGTTACGACACCTCTACTACGCAGACAATAGACGATTTGGAGATTGTCGCCTCGTCATCAAATGGTATCCCAGAGTGGAAGTATGTGGGACATAATTTGCCAGATGCATTTTATAACCTTCTCCTTCCAACATCTCACTCAGAGGCGCCTGCTATTATGCGTCGTGAGTGTGAGGTTGACCAGAGCTGGATTTGGCGAATTCCTAACCCTAAAGGCTCATATCGTCTCTTTGACCAGACAGCGGTAACAACCTCAATAATGTACTGTGATTATGGCTTCTTTAAGGCCATTAGCCTCTTTGCTAACCAGACAACTACCAAGCGTGTGAGTCTGCTTATGATGCCGCCACCACGCAATCAGCAGTCGTGGATGATGAATGTAACTCCATATAGCGAGGGGTTAAATACTATGCTCTCTACAACACATAGTCGTTTTTGGAAAAAAGATGACCATGAGTTTACGCTTAATGATACTTCGGCTGATAGCCGTATCTCTATAGAGCAATTTATCAATGACTTCCAGCGAGACCTGAATAGCAAGCGCTTTACATGGAAGAATCGTAACTTTACAGGCAAGTATACATTCTCGTACTACAATATCGACGACGGGAATAATGAGCCTATTTCGTTTGATTTCATTGTAGAGTAGTTTAGCCCTATTGCCAAGCTTAAAATTAGACGAAACCATCAACCTAAAAACAAAAAACTGTAGACGCATATGAGCAAATTGTATATGCAGGTGATAAGAAGATGTATAAAGAGTTTGTGGCTTGTACTGTTGCTATCAATCTCATATTCAGCATATTCTCAGGATACTATCTCTGTAAAGTCGCGCCCCAAGATTGGACTCGTTTTGTCTGGCGGAGGTGCTAAAGGAGCTGCTCATATTGGCGTTCTAAAGTATCTTGAGGAGGCTGGAATACCTATCGACTACATAGCAGGTACAAGTATGGGCTCTATTGTGGGCGGAATGTATGCATTGGGCTACTCGGCTGATGAAATTCTAGATACAATCAACAGCGTTGACTGGGATAGATTGATAAGTAACAATGTAGATAGGCGAGAGATATCCTATGAGGGCAAGTGCGAAAATGGCTCGCAATTACTCACTGTGCCATTCTCATTCCGAACCAATCAAGAGGAGTTGCAAGCGCGTTCTTTCAAAAACTCGCTGCCAACCGGAATCATCTCGGGAGATAATCTTATCAACCTTTTCAATTCGCTCTCTGTCGGCTACGCTGACCCGATAGACTTTAATAAGCTGCCTATACCGTTTATATGTGTCGCAACCAATATGATGAATGGAGAGGCAGAGGTGTTGAATAAGGGCTCATTTACAAAGGCTCTGAGGGCTTCGATGGCCATTCCTATTCTGTTTGACCCTATACGAATAGATGATACATTCTATGTTGACGGAGGTTTGGTAAATAACTTCCCGGCAGAGCAATGTAGGGCAATGGGTGCTGACTATGTGATAGGTGTGAGTATGTCGTCAGGTATGGAGAGTAAACCTGAGAAACTCTCTTCAATATTCTCGCAAATTAAGCAGATGAAGACGATAGTTACAGATAGGGAGGTTGAGGACTATCACAAGCTATGCGACATCTTTATCAGCCCTGATTTGAAAGGCGTGGGAATGTTGAGTTTTGATGCAGAGAGTGTCTCGCGAGTTACCCAGAGTGGTTATGAGGCGGCGGCTCAGCAGGCAGATAACTTCAATGCTCTTAAGCAGAAGATTTTTGCTGGTGGCGAAGGCTCTGTAGTTCGAGATGGCAACATCAAGCGAGCGATAAATATTGTCAAAGAGAAGGTCCTTATTTCTAAAATAGAGTTGCAGGGCGTAGATAGCAATCTTGAAAAGTGGATGCGTCGCCAATGTACTGTCAAGGTCGGAGAACAAGCCTCTAAAAGTGATATAGACAAGTCTGTGTCAATTTACTATGGTACAGGAAATTATGACAATATTACCTATACACTCCATGAGGATGCGACCACAGAGAATGGCTATATTCTGAGGTTTAATTTCGTTGAAAATTCTCCGCACGATTTTGGCCTAGGCCTTAGATTTGATTCGCAGGATATGATTTCGGTGTTGCTGCGATTAGGACTCAATAGCAACCGTATGAATGGCTTTAAGACCGATATAAGCGCTAAATTAGGTAGCAATCAGTGGCTTAAGGCAAACCTGTCGTATGGTAAGTTGCTCTATCCGAAAATTAACCTTGAGTATGTCTTCAGAAATTCGGAGATAGATGCCTATGATATGGATGAGCTGGTGATGAATATGAAGTTCTTGCAGCATAAGTTTAGGTTATATCTTTCGGAGAACTACTCGAGAGTCTTTAGCGTAGGCGCAGGTATTGAGGCGGAGCTACTCCAACCTCGAAAGGTCATGTATTCGCTCTATGATGCTGTGGATGAGGATTATCAGATGGTGGGTACACTGGGTACTTTTGCCTATTTGCACTACGATAATCTAAACAAAAAGAGTTTTGCTACGAGAGGTGTTAAGGGCGGTGTAGACTTTACGTGGAGAGATATGACCTTTGCCTCTAAGCGGGCTCATTCTTTGGGACTTGGCTCATTGACCTTTGGTGTTCAGGGTTATGTTCCGTTGATAGAGAATCGCCTTGTGATAGTGCCTCAGGCGTATGGCGGTATACTTTTTGGTAAGGGGGCTGTAAGTGGCACTGAGAGTGGTTGGAATCCAATCTTCAATGGACCTGTTCCATGCTATCCGAGCATGAATAATGTGCTTGGCGGAGCTGAAATGGGGCGATATATCGACCAGCACCTTCCGTTTATTGGCATGAACAAAATATCCTTGGCATTCAACAATCTGATTATCGGCAGAGTCGATTTCAGAGTGCGTCTTTTCAAAAAACACTACCTTACTGCTATGTTTAATTATGCCCGCTCGGCTGTCGATTGGAGTAGCTTTGTCGGAAGGGATACGGCACTGAAGTGGGATGAGATGTATAACTATAATGCTTCAAATTGGTGGGGTGCAGGAGTTCGTTACTCAATTGATACGAAGATTGGCCCATTGAGCATCGATATTAGCTCGTCAAACATTTCACGTAAGGTGAATCTCTACTTTAGCGTGGGTCACTACTTTTAGGACAATTTGATACGTTATTAGTCAGAAAAGCGAAAATCGAAAGGTTTTCGCTTTTCTGCGCTAAAGGGTACAAGAGTGCGAGAATCTGTACCATCATAATGATGTTGTATTAAAAAAATCATTAACTTTGGGCGTAAATATGTGATTTATGAAGAAGTTTTTGAAGATTTTATCCATTATTTTGGTCGCTCTGTTTGCTATTTTGCTCATTGTTCCATCGTTGTTGAGCGGTAAGATTAGCGACATCGTAAAGCACGAGGCGAATGCCATGCTAAATGCCGAGGTTGAGTTTGCCGAGCTGAATATTTCACTCTTGCGCCACTTTCCAAAGGCATCGCTATCTCTTATAGACTTTAGCGTTATAGGAGTAGACGAGTTTGAAGGTCAGACCCTTGTGGCGGGCGAGCGAATAGATGTGGCGGTAGATATATTCTCTATCTTCGGCGAGAGCTTTGAGGTTAGCAAGGTGTGGCTTCTCAGCCCCGAGATTCACGGCGTTATAGCTAAAAATGGGGTGGCAAACTGGGATATTATGAAGGGGTCAGGTGAGGCGGAGGTTGTAGCCGAGGAGCAGAGCTCTGAACCATCATCTTTTAGCTTGTCACTCAAACAGTTGGCAATTGAGAATGCGAAGGTCTACTATACGGATAACACCTCGGCAATGCATTTCCATACAGCTCCAGTGTCGCTCTATTTATCGGGAGATCTATCGGCTGCAAATACAACGCTCAACCTTAGCGCATCGGCTGCAGATATTACCTTTACACTCGGTAGCGACTCCTTTGCTTCTGGTGTTACGGCGACGTTAGATGGCTCTGTAGGTGCAGATTTGGTGGCGAATCGCTATACGCTCAGTTCACTGCAGCTTGCTGTAAACAGCGTTAAGGCAGCACTTGATGGTTGGGTGGCGCTTGAGGGTGACGATGTTGTGACAGATATTACCCTTGACTGCTCTGATAACAACTTTAAGGATATTCTCTCCCTTGTGCCAGCATTCTATACCAAAGAGTTTAAGAATCTGACTGCAGCGGGGGAGGTGTCACTCACAGGTGCGGTGAAGGGCCGCATGAGTGGCGAAAACTATCCAGCCTTTAATCTTAAGCTGAAGGTTGCGGATGGAAGTTTTAAGTATGCAGATTTGCCAAAGTCGGTTAGTGCGATAAATATTTCAGCAGTAGTAGAGAATAAGGGCGGCTCGCTTGATGCTACAAAGGTTGATGTGTCGCGTTTTGGAGCGTCATTTGGCGGTCAAAGCTTTGCGGCAACACTCAAGGCGTCAACACCGCTTTCAGACCTTAATTTTGCCGTTACAGCTAAGGGTAAGGTCGATTTGGGTGCTATAAAGGATATATACCCACTTGAGGATATGGCGCTTGCGGGTATAATTACGGCAGATGCATCAGCGTCGGGAAAACTATCAGATATTGACCGCGGAGCATACGACCGATTAGCAGTGGCTGGTCAGTTGGGTGTTGAGGGTATAGAGGTTGAGTATGGCAAGTTCCCAACTATTGCTGTAAATAGGGCGTTAGCAACTCTCTCTCCATCAAAGATGGCGCTCGAAACACTCGATATTAAGATTGTCAATAGCGACATTGCAGCAACGGGTAACCTTACAAACTATTGGGGCTATCTACTCCATGATAAGACTCTTAATGGTAAACTGGCTATTAACTCACAACTTCTTGACCTTAATGAGCTTATGGCGGCTATGTCGGAGGATGAGCAGACAGAGCAGGAGAAGAGTGCTGAGGTAAGTCCAGAGGCAGAATCTCAGCCTATGGCTGCCATTGAGGTGCCGAAAAACCTTGACCTAATGCTTGATTGTAAGTTGGCAAAGGTGCTCTATGGCAAGATGGTCATTGATAACCTCGCAGGTGCCGCCTCTGTGCGCGATGGAGTGCTATCGTTGGATAATCTCGGTATGAATATGTTTGACGGTACAGCTAAGGCGTCGGCATCATACTCTACCGTTAATAGTGACAGCCCCAGGCTCCGACTCAACGCAACTTTCAACCAAGCGTCGTTTAAGACGACAGCAGCGCAGGTTGAGATGATAGAGAAGATGGTGCCACTATTCAATCGAATTGAGGGTGCATATACTATGTCGCTTAATGCTGACATGGCTCTTGATAAGACTATGTCACCTGTGCTTAAGAGTGTGAATGGTAGTGGTAAAATCACCTCTGGCAACTTCAAACTCTCTAATATTCCGGCACTTACTGCGCTGGCTGGCAAAGTGGGCAATGGAATAAACCTTGATACTATTCAGAGCAGTGAGGCTACTGTCATCAGCTTTACCATAGAGAATGGCAATGTTATCACTAAGCCGTTTGACATCAAGCTGGGCAAGGCAAAACTTACTCTATCAGGACTGACAGGTCTTGACCAAACCATAGACTATAAGGTCGCTGTAGCCCTGCCACAGATAACCCTGCATGCAAATATTGGCGGTACATTTACCTCTCCGAAGATCGCTCTGGATACATTCAAGAGTGCCGAGGCGGTGCTTGAGAAGGCGGGCATAGATAAAGAGGAGGTTGCTCAAAAGGTTGATGAATCCAAAGAGAAACTGATAGCTGAGGCGGAGGCAAAGGCTGCAAAGGTTATTGAGGTAGCAAAAGCAGAGGCGGATAAGCTGGTAGAGAAGGCTACAAACCCAATTACTAAGATGGCTGCCAAGGCCGCTGCAGATAAGATAATCGCCGAGGCAGAGCGCAAAGCTGCACAGATTATCGAGGAGGCGAGAAAATAATTTATGCGAAAACAACAGAATGCATCAAATTTTTACTATCTTTGCAAAAGATTGTGTACAAACTTTATTTTAAAAATAAAACTTTATGATTTATTCACACGAAGTGCAGCAGATGTGCTGCGTAAAGAAGGGTGCTAATCACGAGTCTGCTCCAATTCCTGAGGAGGGCAAGTGGGTACGCGCCAAAGAGATTAAGGACATTTCCGGTCTTACACACGGTATTGGTTGGTGTGCTCCACAGCAGGGTGCATGTAAGCTTACACTCAACGTTAAGGATGGTATCATTCAGGAGGCTCTTGTTGAGACTATCGGTTGCTCTGGTATGACTCACTCAGCTGCTATGGCTTCTGAGATTCTCCCAGGTAAGACTATCCTTGAGGCTCTCAACACAGACCTTGTTTGCGACGCTATCAACACCGCTATGCGTGAGCTCTT
>CAJGDC010000034.1 GCA_904502005.1 uncultured Alistipes sp. | reverse complement strand
ATTCTTCTCTGGTGGTGCATTCTTGCAGTCTACTACTAGCCATATGACAAACCCTGATGCTGTAAACGAGAAGGTAGCTTCTGTTGAGTTGGGTTATGGTCTTCGTACACCAAAGATTGTTGTGAATGTAAATGCATACTACACAATGTGGATGGACAAGTCTGATGTTCGCTCTAAGCTTATGTCAAATGGTGACTATGCACGTGTAAACCTTACAGGTGTAGATGCTCGTCACGCAGGTTTGGAGATTGACTTCCGCTACAAGCCAGCTCGTTGGGTTAATATTACCGGTATGCTCTCTTGGGGTGACTGGGTATGGTCTAGCGACTCTCGCGGTTATATCTACGACTCACAGGGTCAGCCTATGACAGCTAAACTTGACGGTACTGTAGCTTCTGGTATCACCGCTGAGGATCACGCATGGATTGAGCTCAAGCAGAAGGGTGTTCACGTAGCAGGTTCTGCTCAGACTACTGCTGCTGTAGGTGTAGATTTCTTCCCTATGAAGGGCCTTCGCGTAGGTGCAGATTGGAACCTCTATGGTCGTAACTTCGCTGACTTCTACCTCGGTTCAAACCTCGTGACAAATACAGCTGTTACCGTAAACGATCCTTGGCAGATCCCTGTTGGTCATCAGCTTGACCTCTCTGCCAGCTACTCATTCAAGATGGGTAAGGTTCGCGCTACCCTCTACGGTAATGTAAACAACGTTTATGACTACAACTATATTATGGATGCACAGTGCGCAACCGACGCAAAGGGTTGGCAGGACTGCTACGCTGTAATGTACTCATTTGGTCGTACATACACACTCCGTCTTAAAATTAACTTCTAAAGAACTACAGCTATGAAAATGAATATTATCAAAAGATTTTTATCAGTTGCTGCCGTAGCTCTTATGTGCTGGGGTTGTGAGACCGGCTTCTATAACGAGAACTATCTCGATGGATATGAGAACAACGGCGAGATTACCGATGTGCACAATATTGAACTCACACTTGATGCTGATCACTACGCTGCAATTGCAAAGAATAGCGACAACAAGGCGATTGCTCAGGAGGACGGTGAGGAGACTGTTGCTGCACTCAATGCAGTGAGCAAGAACAAGTATTTTGCTACTGCAGACCACGCTGCAATGTTTATCCCTGCATACCTTAATCAGCTATACCCTACCTATGATGATGGTTCTGTTGCGCTTGTTACATATACAACCGCTATAGATGTTCCAGCAGAGGTTGTTGCTATGAACGCAGCTACAGAGTATACTCTTACAGAGGCTGATTACCAGACTATCTGGGAGAGCGAGACTGAGTTCGTACCTGCACTTACCCCTGCAACTGTAGGTAAGCTCAAGAATGTACTGGTTCCTGCCGAGGGTATGGCTGCTGGTGACTATGTTGCCGTAACCTACAACTACTCTGCTTCTGAGCCTACAACAGAGGAGGAGCAGCCAGGTGAGGGCGAAGGTGAGGAGCCTGCAACAGGCTACACCTCTGTATTGGCTACTGCTGCACTTAACGATGTTGTAGAGGTTAAAGGTTATATCTCTGCTGTATCTACTCAGGGTCCAATTCTTACCGACAATAGCGGTTCTGTACTGCTCTATAAGACCTCTGGTTACGAGATTGGTGACGAGGTTACTGTTTCTGGTACTATCAGCTCTTATAACTGCGGTTTCCAGATTGGCACTGCAGGTCTTACTATCGAGAAGACTGGTACAACTACCGTTACTTACCCTACAGCTGTTGAGCTTACTGGTGCTATGATGGACGAGCTTCTTACTACCCGTACAACTGACGAGTATGCTCAGTTCGTTAAGATTGTTGGTACTGTTGAGGTTAGCGGTAACTACTATAATTTCAATGTTGACGGTGCTACAACCGCAGTTGGTAGCTTCTATGGTCTGACAGACGAGCAGAAGGCTGTATTGGTACACGGCGAGAAGACCACTATCTACGGTTACTTCGTATCTATCTCTAAGAGTGGTGGTGCTCCTAAGTTCGTAAACTTCATCACTACCCACATCAACGAGGCTCCAGCTGTTGCAAACAACTACACATCTGTTCTTGGTGCTGCAGTTCTTAACGATGTTGTGGAGGTTAAGGGCTATATCTCTGCAACCTCTTCTCAGGGTCCAATTCTCACTGATAATGGCGGCTCTGTATTACTCTACAAGACTACCGGCCTTGCTATTGGTGACGAGGTTACTGTATCAGGCACTATCAGTTCTTACAACAAGGGCTTCCAGATTGGTACTGCTGGTATTACCGTTGAGAAGACCGGTACTACTGCCGTTACTTACCCTGCTCCTATGGATATCACAGGCGCCGTAGCTGACGAGCTTCTTACAACTCGTACTGCAGATGAGTATGCAGTTTATGCAAAGATGACAGGTACTGTAGCTGTTAGCGGTAACTACTACAACTTCAATATTGATGGTGCAACTGCTGCAACAGGTAGCGTTTATGGTGCTACAGATGAGCTTAAGGCTCAGCTTACAGATGGTCTTGTTTGCACTCTGTATGGCTACTTCTGCTCTATCTCTAAGAGCGGCGGCGCTCCTAAGTTTATCAATATGATTGTAACAGATGTTGTTCCAGCTGCTGCTACAGCTTCTACTTTTGCAGCTCCTAAGGTTGTATCTGAGAAGATGTACGCATACTTTAAGTACAACGGCACATCTTTCGAGGCTACTGACATCGTTGCAGTTCAGCCATCTGACTTCACTGCAATGGGTCAGAAGTATGGTAGCTTTACTAATCCTCAGCAGGACAACTATCTGCCACAGTTCCTTGCAGAGAAGTTCCCATATGCACAGGTTGACGACAATGCTTATGTAGCATATCGTTGCTATGCAAATAGCGTTACTACTTGGAAGGTTGATCACTACACATTCTCAACTGAGTGGAGCAAGGTTGTTTACTTTGAGGATAAGACAGACCAGTTCCGTAAGGCAGAGGGCAAGTGGAATATTGACCGTACACTGGAGCTCAACTTCCCTAATGGTGATGCTGGTGCTAAGGCATTCTATCAGTACTGCGTAAACTGGGTATATGACAATAAGGATGTTGCTCTTGGTGCGCCTGCACGTGACAATGCTGGCACTATTGTCTCTACAGAGATTGTTACAATCAGCGGTGCAAAGCCTACAGGTGACTACTGGGTATCTAACTACGGTAACAACGAGTTCTATACTGGTGCTTCTGCATACTATGGTAATGTAGACTGGCGTGTATCTGCTGTAAAGGGCGGCTTTACCGCTGCTGGTATGGGCGACCTTACAGATGATCAGATTACTGAGAAGCTCAAGGAGCACACTACTGAGGTATTTGCAGCTGTTCTGGGTTATGTATATCCTACAATGACTGTAGAGGAGTATAAGAAGGTTGTTATCAACTTCTATACTTACGGTCCAAATGTAACCTACACTTGCGCATTTGAGGTAGTAGGTACAGGTAAGTTCGAGTATATTGCAGACTCACTGCAGGTACTTGAGTAAAAATAACACATTAACAAATAATCCGCTGCAGCTTGAGTCTGCAGCGGATTATTTTTTTGTATCTCCTATTATCGCAACTTAGAGAGAATCAATATAAGTGCGAGCACAAATATTATTGCTGGTCCTGAAGGGACTTCTAAATAGTAGCTCACTACAACACCTGCCAACGAAGATAACGCAGCTATAATAGAGGAGTAAATTGCAATTTTAGAGTAGTGCTTTGTAAAACTATTGGCAATTACCACCGGCATTGTCATTAACGAAACGAGCAAAACAATACCCATCACTCTGATAGATAGGACAATAGTTATTGCTATGACAACAGAGATAATATAGCCTATCAACTCTGTTTTCACACCCGCCGAGCGTGCAAAATCACGATCAAAAGCCAAATACATTATCGGCTTTAACCACAATATCGCCCCAAGCAACAGTAATAGCGTCAAGATTGCCAATGCCACAACATCACCAGTAGTCACAGAGATGATATTTCCGAAGAGGAAACTTGACAAATCTCCAGATGTATATCCGGGTTTTAGACTCATGAATAGCGCTCCAATAGCCATTCCCACACCCCACATAAGACCTATTGCCGAGTCCTCTCGAACTTTAGTCTTAGTTGATGCAAATTCGATACCCAGCGCAGATAACACAGCAAATACCGTTGCTCCCCACAACGGATTGATTCCCAAAAAGAAAGCTATACCCAACCCTCCAAACGAGGCGTGAGTAATTCCACCGCAGAGGAACACCATCCTACGAGCGACTATATAAGTACCTACTATTCCGCATGTTACACCAGACAATATACATGCAACAACCGCATTTAATAGGTAACGATACTCAAATAAACCAAACAAAAAATCCATAATTCAGAAGACAAAAGTACACTTTTTTTGTTGGTTTTACACCACTTAACCCACCTTTTTTGTATCTTCGCACAATAATTGTTATAAAATGGGCAAAAAAGTTAATTTCCATACACTAGGATGTAAACTCAACTTCTCTGAGAGTTCAACCATAGCTCGTCAATTTGAGCAGGGTGGTTTTGAGCGTGTATCCCCTACTGATGCTGCCGATATTTGCATCATAAATAGCTGTTCGGTAACAGAACATGCAGACAAGAAATGTCGTAATATTATCCGAAAACTACACCGCCGAAATCCCGATGCAATTATCGCCGTTACGGGATGTTATGCACAGCTCAAACCATATGAGATTGCCGAAATAGAGGGCGTTGATATTGTATTGAGTAACAACAATAAAGGCGAAACATATCAACGAGTGCTTGAGCTAACAAAAAAGGGAAAAACTCAGGTATATAGTTGCGAGACAGACCAGATAACAACCTTCTTTTCAGCCTTCTCAAGTGGAGACAGAACAAGAGCCTTTCTAAAGGTGCAAGATGGTTGTGACTATTGCTGCTCTTACTGTACAATTCACAACGCACGTGGAAGTAGCCGCAACATTCCTATTGCCGAGGTTGTATCCCAAGCAGAGGCTATTGTTGCAGGTGGTCAAAAGGAGATTGTAATCACGGGTGTCAATACTGGCGACTTTGGACGCACAACGGGCGAGAGTTTTGCTGATTTGTTGCGTGCCTTAGACAAGGTTGAGGGTGTTGAGAGGTATCGTATATCTTCAATAGAGCCAAACTTGCTAACTGACGAGATTATAGATATTTGCGCCCGTTCATCCAAATTTCAGCACCACTTCCACATACCTATTCAGTGTGGTTCCAACAAGATACTTGCACTGATGCGTCGCAGGTATACAGTAGAGAAGTTTGCTGACCGAATAGCTGCTGTAAAGAGGGCTATGCCGGATGCATTTATCGGTATTGACGTTATCACCGGATTTCCTGGCGAGACAGATGCAGATTTTGCATCGTCACGCGACTTTTTGGAGAGCATCGAGCCTGCATTTCTGCACATCTTTCCATTCTCTGAGCGAGCAAATACCCCTGCGGTAGAGTTGCCAAATAAGGTACAGTCATCCGTATCAACAGCCCGTGTCAAGGAGCTTGAAGAGTTAAGCAACAGATTACACTATCAGTTCTGTTCTAAAGCGTTAGGTAGTGTTGCCTCTGTACTGTTTGAGAGTACAGAGCGTGGAGGATTTATGACTGGATTTACCGGGAATTATATCAAAATAAAAGTTCCTTATAATCGCAAGTATATCAATCAGATAGTAGATGTAAAACTACTAAGTATAGAATCAAATTGCGATGTTATTGGGCAAATTATAGAGGTTGAGTAGAATAATTGCAAAAAAATTATTATATTTGCGTAATTGAGATACTGTATTAGTATGAAAAGCTTAGGTAATAGGGTTACAGTTGGCTTTTTAAGCATCGTCTTGTTGCTGTTTGCCTCTGGTATTATATCACTTTTTGAGTTGGGAAATCTGAGCAACGACACTGAGATTATCCTTTCAGCCTCTCGTCGTAATATTGAGCTAGCAAAGGATATGCTCAATTATGCCCATGAGCATAGTCAAGCAACGCTATATGTTGCATGTTTTGATGATACTGCACAGCGAGATGTATGTCGTCGTACGATGAGTGACCTGGAGGGCAAACTTGCAGCGGCCCGCAGCGAGGCTGTGGATGCTACCGGTCTTGACTCACTATCTGCCAGCATCACCCGTCTAAGAGCTATATCAGAGAGCTATCTATTTGAGCCACAAGCCATTCCGACAGATACGCTGGTTGTAACAGCTAATGCTACTGCGCATAGCGGAATGCGTTGGTATAATGAGCAGTACAAAGCTACATACGACCAGATGATAGAGCGAATAGAGGAGTTTATGACCCACACACACAGCTCTTTGGCTCCTCGTGCTGAGCAGCTCAATAAGAATGCATATCGCTCTGTGGCACCTGTGCTTATATCTTTGGTTGTGCTGATAGCCATTGTGCTGATGTTCTACTTCTTTATCAGAGTCTACTGCGTAGCCCCTATTGCTAAAATTAATCGCGCACTGGGTGACTTTTTGAGCTATCGCATACCATTTACAATCAAAGCCGATTTAAGAGATGAACTTAAGGAGCTTGCTGAAAACATTGAGAAGTTAATAGGAATCTCTAAAATCAACAACAGATAGTTATGCGAGTCAGTATTATATTGAGATACGTGGGCACAGTAATGCTCTGTGTGTCGGCATTTATGATGGTGTCGGCAGTTATCTCTTATATGAACAACATTGACTCCGGTTTCTATCCACTACTACTATCGGCACTGCTAACCTTCACCCTCGGTGCATTCCCGATGCTCTTTGTACCACGAGCTACATCTATTTCAAACAAGGAGGGTTTTTCAATCGTGGTAGGCTCATGGGTTCTTGCGAGCGTGGTGGGTATGTTCCCATATCTGATTTGGGGTGGTGAGTTTTCACTTATCAACGCATGGTTCGAGAGTGTTTCTGGCTTTACTGCTACGGGAGCTACTATTCTGAACGACATTGAGCAACTACCGCAGGGACTTCTCTTCTACAGAACATCATCAAATTGGCTCGGTGGTGTAGGTGTTGTTATGTTTGCGCTAGTAATTTTGCCATCACTCGGCACTAGTCGAATGTCACTCTCGAATGTAGAGTTATCATCGCTTGCAAAAGATAACTATCGCTACCGTACTCAGGTAATTGTCCGTATCCTGCTCGTGGTATATGTGGGTCTTACCGCAGTAACTACACTTGCACTCAAGGCGGCAGGTCTGCGTTGGTTTGATGCTCTAAATCATGCCATGTCGGCTTGTGCAACCGCCGGTTTTAGTACAAAAAATGCAAGTATAGCATTCTATGACAATGTTGTTGTAGAGCTAATCCTGGCAGGAGCAATGTTAATTTCAAGTATTCACTTTGGATTGATATACGCAACGTTTTTGCGTAAGAGTAATAATATTTTCCGTTCTGAGGTCGTTAGAACGTATATTACCATTGTCATACTATCAACATTATTTGTTGCCACAAGCCTCTTTGGAGCGAACATATTCCCAACAGTATGGGAGTCATTAAGACACTCATTCTTCCAGGTTGTATCGCTAATCACAACTACTGGCTTTGCTACGGCAGACACAAATCTTTGGACTCCGTTTGCCATTGTGATACTGATTTTTGTATCAATAGTCTGTGCTTGTGCCGGCTCAACAACGGGTGGTATGAAGATTGACAGAGTACTGATATTTTGCAAGATACTTATGGCAAGAATACGTCGCCAACAACACCCTAATGCAGTAATTCGCATTCGTGTTGATGGCATTGCTCAAGATGCAGATTTGCTAAATAGCGTGGTTGTATTTATTGTTGCCTACATAGGCTTGATATTTATGGCGACGCTTACAAATACACTTTTTGGACAGGATCTTATGACTGCATTTAGCTCTGCAGTGGCATGTATTGGAAATGTCGGTCCTGGATTTGGCGAGGTGGGCTCTATGGGCAACTTCGCAAACATTCCGGCGATACTTAAGCTTCAAGATTCACTATTGATGCTTATGGGTCGATTGGAGATTTTTGGTTTTATACAATTGTTTTTCCTTAAATGGTGGAGATAATGAAGAGAAGTTTTATTAAGCTAATGGCTCTATGCCTTTTTAGTGGCATATCTCAGGCGCAAAGTAACATCAACACAACCCTACTTGAGCAGCAGGTTGAGCAGATGCAGAGCAGCATAGATTCGCTAAATATTGTAATCAGCCAAGCTCGTGAAAGATATGCTCAAGAGGCAGAGTCTCGTGAACAAATAGCCAAAGAGATTGCAGCACTTGAGGGTGAGGCAATAAATCTTAAGCGCAAATTCAACAAAGCGTTGCAACAGCTCACCTCTTATGAGCAGCAACAATATGCTCAAAGTAATAACAGCGGTCAGCTAATAACCATAGAGCAAAATATTGCTGAAGACACATCGAGCGTGGCTACCTTCTACCCTAAACGTGCCAATCTTGTAGCAAATAGAGTCTTTGATGATGCTCTCTCTGCGGCAGATTTGAAACACCTACGAGCTATGCAGTCAAATGAGTCTGCCGTAGTTACTAAAATCAAGGAGTACCTGCACATGTATGACAAAATGGTAGCTCTGCAGCTTGAATATGAGCGTGTAGACAACGAGATTGCTGCGGATAGTGTACTTAAACTTCTTGACTCTGTACGAAGCAAGGCGGAGCTAACAGAGGGTGCCATAAAGAGTAAATGGCATGATATCTTTGACAATAAGGTCTATGCATACAACCTGATGATGGAGAGAGATAGTAAGCTGGATATAATCTCCAAAGCTGAGCAAACACTCTCCGCCGCACTTATTTCAAGTGAACAGAGAGCTGAGCAGTGTGAGTCAGAGGCCCTTGTGGAGTATTTCTATCGTAAAAAGGCGTTACTCAACTACGAGATTCAGGTTGCTGATGTATATGAACTATCAACAGCCAAGGACTCTCTTCTTAGAGTATCTAACACTATTTCTGAGAGTAGTTTTTGTCTACCAAAGGTTACTATTGTTCGCCGAGCATTTATTGACCACGAGCCTATAAAGGTTATTAAACCAACAATCTACACCCCAAAGAACCCTATTCCGCATACAAAGATTTACGATTATGGTACTGTATATCGTGTGCGTATCGGAATATTTACAAAGCGTCCAAACCTAACAGCCCTTAAGGGTATCACTCCACTCTCATACACCGACAAGTACCACAACGGCAAGTATGCATACTTTGTGGGTGGATATAGAACCGAAGAGGAGGCTCTAGAGGGTGTTGCCTACCTCAAGAAGCTCGGCTTCCGCGACCCTCAATTAGTAATGTGGGTTGATGGAGAGTATATTTCAAATATCGCTGAGTGGAAGAGTAAAAACTTAGGCTTTAACCTTGAAATTACAGGCGTTACAACTATTCCTGACGATATAAAGGCGCATATATCTCTACGCAATGAACAAGCTCGCTACTCAAGGGTTGGTTCGGCGTTTATCGTAGGCTCATTCACCTCAAAAGCCGATGCCGACAAGGTTGCATCTGAGATTTGCGCATTGAACAGCAAAATTAAGGTTGAGGTTAAACCAGTAAAGTAGAATCTTAAAACAAAAATATTATGTGGTATATTATCTTGTTGATTTTGTTAGGCGTATTGTTCTCCATTATTGAGTTGGTATTGCTGCCGGGACTCTCAATTGGCGCATTCTTAGCTCTAGCATGCAATGGTGTTGCAGTGTGGTATGCCTTTAACTCATTAGGCACGACAGCCGGCATTATAACCATAGTGGTGGTGCTAATTGTTTTGCTCGTATCTCTCATCTTCTCTCTACGCGCAAAGACATGGCAACGCTTTGCCCTAAAACAAGAGATAGACTCCACAAGCATGCCTCGACCAGAAAACGAGATTGCTCTTGGAACTGTAGGCACAACAGTCTCTCGCCTATCACCAATGGGTAAAATCAACATCAATGGTAAGATTTATGAGGCAAAGTCTGCCGATGTCTTTATTGACCAGCGCGAGCAGGTTGAGGTTGTAGGCTTTGAAAATTTCAATGTTATCGTTCGCAAACTAAACTAAAACCCAATAAACCATGAAACCTATTAAACTAACCCTCCTCCTACTTATCTCTCTACTCCCTTTTGGAGCCCTTGCAGATGATAATCCGGTAGCAGATAGTCGCGCCGTAGTGGTTGCTGACAATGCTCGATTTACTGTACTTACGCCTCAACTTATCCGCATGGAGTGGAGCGAGAATGGCACTTTTGAGGACCGAGCAACCCTTACCTTTATCAATCGCCACACTGAGGTGCCGCAGTTTAAGGTTACAAATAGCCGTAGTAAGGTTGTAATTCGCACCTCTGCCCTAACACTGACTTATCGTAAAGGTGCAAAATTCTCGGCAGACAACCTCTCGGCAGAGTTTATGCTTGGAGATAAAAAGGTTGTTTGGCACTACGGTGATAAAGACTCGCTCAACCTTATGGGTACAACCCGTACATTGGATAAGGCCGATGGCTGGAATCTAAACCCTAATGACCCAATGGAGCCAGGCGTTATCTCTCGCAGCGGTTGGAGTGTTGTAGATGATAGTACTCGCCACTTGTTTGTTGACACTCCATCACACTGGCAGAAGTGGGTAGAGTGCCGTCCAGAGGGTGATTATCAGGATTTGTACCTCTTTGCGTATGGACATAACTACATGCAGGCGGTAAAAGATTATATCTCTATCGCTGGACGTATTCCACTACCTCCAAAGTACGCCTTTGGTTATTGGTGGAGCAGATATTGGCAGTACTCAGATAATGAGCTTCGTGACCTTATTAGCCAGATGCGTAGCCTTGATATTCCTATTGACGTGCTTATCATTGATATGGATTGGCACGAGACTTGGGGCCTTCGTCGTACAGGTGCCAAGAAGGATGAATATGGTCAGCGCATTGGTTGGACAGGTTATACATGGAAAGAGCAGCTCTTCCCATCACCTGCGAACTTCTTTGAGTGGTGTCGTTCTGAAAACCTCAAAACGGCGCTCAACCTCCATCCGGCTTCTGGTATTCAGCCGTATGAGGAGCCGTATGAGAGATTTACTGAGGCTTACGGCTGGACAGAGAAGGGCAAGAGCGTACCATTTAAGATTGACGAGCAGAAGTGGGCAGATGCCTATTTTAACACTGTACTGGAGCCATTTGAGAAGATTGGTGTAGACTTCTGGTGGCTCGATTGGCAGCAGTGGAAGACAAGTAAGTATACAAAGGATTTGAGCAATACTTTCTGGTTGAATTACACCTTTAATAAGCACTCTGAGGAGCGTGGTAATGAGCGCCCTATGATTTATCACCGTTGGGGTGGTCTTGGTTCACACCGCTATCAGGTCGGCTTCTCTGGAGATATTATGATTAATTGGGAGTCGCTCAGCTTCTTGCCTTGGTTTACAAGTACTGCATCAAATGTCGGCTATGGTTATTGGGGCCACGACATTGGCGGTCATGCCCTTAAGATTCGCAACTCGCAGACCGATCCAGAGCTCTACTTGCGCTGGTTGCAGTATGGTGTCTTTACTCCTATATTCAAAACTCACTGTACCAAAAATAGCAATATTGAGCGTCGTATCTGGCAGTTCCCAGACCATATGTTCTACATGCGCGACGCCATCAGACTGCGCTATACTCTTGCTCCTTACATCTATAATGCAGCTCGTCAGACATACGACACTGGTATATCAATGTGCCGTCCGATGTACTACTACTATCCAGAGAGTAGCGAAGCGTACGACATGAAGGAGCAATATATGTTTGGCGACGATCTACTTGTCACCGCTGTTGTAAAGCCAGTTGATAAGGTTACTGGTGTTGCGGAGCGAACAATATGGTTCCCAGAGGGTAAGTGGTATGATATGGTTAGTGGAGCGCTTATTGAGGGTAATCAGACACTATCGCTCAACTATACCGTTGCCGAGAATCCATATTATGCTCGCGCTGGTGCTATTATTCCTATGAACCCATCAACAGTAAAGAGTCTGCAGGAGAAGTGTAATACCCTTGTACTGACCTTTATACCTGGTGCTGATGGTAGTCTATCGCTCTACGAGGATGATGGAGTGTCAAAGAATTATGCAGAGCAATATGCTACAACACAGATTGTTAAGAGCAGTACCGAGTCTGGCATCCGAGTTGTTATCTCTCCACGTCAGGGTGCATATAATGGAGCTTTGGCAGAGCGCAAGTATGAGCTTCGATTCCCTGCACAGATGCCTGCAAAGGTGGTGAAAGTTAACGGTGTAGAGATTCCTTATGCTCGTTATGCAAAGGAGGGCCAGTGGGGATATGACGGTTATTCACTCTCGCCTATCGTCTATACTGATTTGTGCGATTGCAACAAGGAGTGCATCGTAGAGATAGAGTTTGATGCTGAACTCCTGCATCATCAGCCACGCCTCTATGGCAAACAGGGTATATTTAACCGTTGCGTAGTGCTCACCCCTGAGTTCAAAGAGAGCTATGCAGTAAGTTATGACCCATATCCACTACTTCCAGACGAGTATATGAATGTATCTCAGGCGCCAAACTTCATTATGGAGTACCCTACACGAATTGTTGAGTGGCTTGATAGATACGAGAAGAGTTTTGAGATTTGCATCCCTGCACTTGAAAAGTCTGGAAATGTAGATGCAGAGTTTATATCAAAACTGAAGGCTCAGTTTAAGTAACAAAAATTAACAAACTAAATACAATACTATTATGGAGATTGGTTTTCTTTTCGTTGTCGGCATTTTGGCACTTATTGCCATTTGGGTAATCTTCTACTTTGTACCAGTAGGTTTATGGTTCACAGCGCTTATCTCTGGTGCACATATCTCACTGCTACAGATGATACTTATGCGTTGGCGTAAGATTCCGGTATCTTCAATCGTATCATCAATGATTGAGGGAACAAAGGCTGGACTAAAGCTAAACCCAAACTCACTCGAGGCGCACTATCTTGCAGGCGGTAACTTCCGCAATGTTGTTCACGCTCTTGTATCTGCACAGAAGGCTGGTATTAACCTAAACTTTGAGGAGGCTACAGCCATTGACCTTGCGGGTCGTGACGTATTTGAGGCTGTGCAGATGTCTGTAAATCCAAAGGTTATCAACACTCCTCCTGTAACTGCTGTGGCTAAGGATGGTATTCAGCTCATCGCTAAGGCTCGTGTGACTGTTCGTGCAAATATCCGCCAGCTTGTCGGTGGTGCCGGCGAGGAGACTGTTCTTGCACGTGTAGGTGAGGGTATTGTATCATCTATCGGCTCGTCAGTCTCTCATAAATCTGTGCTTGAGAACCCAGATTTTATCTCTCGTGTAGTGCTTGAGAAGGGCTTGGATGCAGGAACTGCTTTTGAGATTCTCTCTATTGACATTGCAGATATTGACGTAGGTAAGAATATCGGCGCTCAGCTTCAGATGGACCAGGCAGAGGCTGATAAGAATATCGCACAGGCAAAGGCTGAGGAGCGTCGTGCCATGGCAGTAGCTCTTGAGCAAGAGATGAAGGCTAAGGCTCAGGAGGCTCGTGCAAAGGTTATCCTTGCAGAGGCTGAGGTACCACTTGCAATGGCCGAGGCATTCCGCAATGGCAACTTGGGTATTATGGACTACTATCGTATGAAGAATATGATTGCAGATACCCAGATGCGTGAGTCTATCTCAGCACCAAAGACCGATTCTTCTAAGAAGTAGTAAAGTGCTAACGCTCAATCAAATATCAGCCACCCTTTCAGAGGCTTTTCGCCTTTCGGAACATAACTATGTTTCTGAACATATGGCACTTGAGCCTCAAGATGTTGGTAAACGTCTATATGACGACCCAATTATCAAGATTGGCTCTGCTTCTGACCCACTGTGGGAGGAGTTAAAAGCGCCACAAGCTGTCGGCAAACTCTTCCGAGCACCCAAGGATTGGATGCCGGAGGCGAAAACTGTAATCAGTTACTTTGCACCATTTAGCGATTTTGTTGTTGAGGGCAATAGAGCCGATGGTATAGAGGTTGGTAATGGCTGGCTATATGCTCGTGTGGAGGGTCAGGCATTTCTCACAGAGATGAATCACTATCTTGAGCAGTGGTTTGAAAATCAAGACATTAAGGCTCTATCTCCATACGCAAGCGATGAGTTTAGATATGTCTTTGAGGCTGGTAGTTGCGAGGAGATTGAGGATAAAACTCTTAGCTTTACAAGCAACTGGAGCGAGCGACATGTAGCGTTTGTCTGCGGACAGGGAACATTTGGACTCTCAAAGAGCCTTATTACCGAGCGCGGTGTTGCTGGACGCTTTGGTAGCGTTATTGTAGATGCGCCGCTTCAGATAACACCTCGCCCATACACAGACATTTACGAGTATTGCACCATGTGCAGTGCATGCATGCGCTGCCCTGGCGGAGCGATAACTCTTGAACATGGTAAGTCACACACTATGTGCAGTGCGTACGTAAATAGGATGCGAGAGCGATATGCACCTCGTTTTGGATGTGGCAAGTGTCAGGTTAAAGTTCCGTGTGAACGAGGTATTCCTAAGAGATAGAAACTAGTATGTCCCCTTAAAGTTAGCTCTTTAAGGGGCTTTTTTTGCACTGTTATACTAAAAAGCGATAAAAATCGTTGATAGTTTGACAATTATTTAGATTAAATTGCAGAAATGCGTGACAAAGGTTAGTTAATTTGCAACTTTTTTGGTACATTTGCACGCAATATTGCGTTTTGATAAAATAGTATAACAATATATGAGAACATTGAAATTTCTTCTATTTGCAGCGTGCGCTGTAATATGCTTTGGAGCTTGCTCTAAAAAGGATGATTATGGTATGGAGTTTTCAAGCACCGGACTCTATTTTCAGTGGGGTGGAGAGGCTCAGACAATCACCTATAACACAGTAAATGCAGCCTCTGTTGAGCTCAAAGAGGCAGAAGATGGCTGGAAATGCACCATCAACCAGAGCGCTAGAACAATAACAATCACCCCACCTGCAGACCCTGGAACAGAGAGTGGTCGCGACAAGATGCGTGAGGCTGATATAAGATTTACTCTGACTTCAAAAAAGGGTAAGGTCAACTCATATACCATTAAGTGTTACATTATCGGCGACTCTGTTGTGCTAATTAACCAAGATGGTAAGTATGCCAACTGTTATGTTTTAACCACACCAATGGCGGCTTATTCATTAGACGTATCTCGTAATGGTGGCGGTCAGGTGCTAAACAATGTTAGTGATGTTAAGATTGTGTGGCAGAGTGAGCATTCTCAAATTGAGCACCTAATTTATGATGAAGAGAGCACAACAGCTACATTCTACATTGATGCTCTCAGAAACGAGGATAATGCAGAGGAGTATATCAAAGAGGATGGTCAGTATGTCATGCCATCCGGTAATGCAGTTATTGCCGCTGTAAACTCAAAGGGTGATATTCTCTGGAGCTGGCACATTTGGTGCACAAAGGCTTCAGCCAACCCTCTTGAGCACTACTCAACCTACTCAAATGGTGTCACATTTATGGACTTTAACCTCGGAGCATTCGCTAATAGCAATGGTGCGACAGACAAGAACCAACTTATTCTTGACAGCTATGGTCTGTACTATCAGTGGGGACGTAAAGATCCATTCCTTCGCCCATATTATCACGACTGCTCTGGCAGCGATGATGAGTATGCATACAATAACGCTGGTAGTATTATTTATGTTGAGTGTGCAGAGAGCTCTGCCGAGACTGGAACTATCGAGTACACTATCGAGCATCCAATGACCTTTATTACCAACACTGCATGCGTAGACAATGAGGATGGCGATGGTATTGGTGACTGGATGTACTCGTCAAATAACTCTCTATGGAGTGGCACAACAAAGAGTCTTTATGACCCATGTCCTTATGGTTGGAGAGTTCCTGCCGGTAACGACTTTGACTGCCTACAGCTCTCTGCAGAGGAGGACAATACCCCTCTTGATACCGCTCGTGGCAGATTTGGATGGATGCTCTCAGATGGAGTAAATAATCACTTCTACCTTGCTGGAGGATTTAGAAGTTACTATGATGGCTATATCCACAACATGAACTATAAGGAGGATGTATACCCTTCACAGCCAGCACCATGGGAGGGATACTACTGGACTGCTGGTACTACTGCTGACGGCAAGCAGTCAACCTGCATGTATTTTGACCTTACCACAACAAGAACTATCAACAAGTTTAATCTCAACTACCCAACTAAGCGCGCAAATGCGATGCAGATTCGTTGCGTAAAGATTAAGTAGGCATACCTAAATCAAATATACTATGATACTCAGACTTAGAATGCTCAGCGACGAAAACGATAATTTCGTACGCGACTTTGAGGTCTCTCACGAGATGAATCTCTTTGAGCTTCACAACTTTATCATCACCTCTATAGGCTATGACGATTGTATGGCGTCGTTCTATACAGCTGATGAGCAATGGACCCCAATTCAGGAGTTCTCACAGATGGACTTGGGCGACGAGCAGTTTGAGGGCGCTCCAATAGCAATGGAGAAGGTTACCCTTGCCGAGCTGGTTGTCTCTGAGTGTAATCGTCTGATTTATCAGTTTGACATGATTGCTGACCGCGCCTTCTACCTTGAGGTTGTTAGCGCAACGCAGCCAAATCCAGAGCTTGAGTACCCACGTGTATCGTTTGAGAATGCTCGTGTACCAGACCAATATGATCCAGATGCCGTGCCGGCAGACGATGGCTCTATCTTTGACGAGATAATGGACGAGTTTGGAGAGTTTGACGGCGACGATAGCTATGACGATGAGTACTAATCGCAGACTTATTGTTGTCGTCGGACCAACAGCCTCGGGCAAGACTGATCTAAGCATCGCTCTTGCCCGACATTATAATGCGCCTATACTCTCTACCGACTCACGCCAAGTATATAAAGGTCTACCTATCGGCACCGCATACCCTTCCGAGGAGCAGCTACAATCCGTTGAGCACCACTTTATTGCCGAGCGAGAACTTACTGAAGATTTCAACTGTGGCCAGTACGAGAAAGAGGCTCTGGAACGTCTGGATACGCTATTCAAAAGCGTCAATACTGTTGTAGCAGTCGGAGGCTCAGGACTATATATTCGTGCCCTATGCGAGGGTATGGACAGCCTTCCGGAGGCAGACGCAACACTTCGCGAACAGCTCGCTACTCGCCTACAAAACGAAGGTGTAGAGTGTCTTGCAAACCAACTACGTGAACTTGACCCAGAGTACTATCAAGTAGTTGATAGGAACAACCCCGCACGTATTATGAGAGCTCTGGAGGTGTGCCTATCAAGTGGACAGAAGTACTCCGAGCTTCGCAAAGGTGAGCGTAAGGAGCGTGATTTTCAGATTGTTAAGATTGGAGTCAGCATGCCCCGTGAGCAGCTTTATGACAGAGTCAATCGCCGCGTAGAGATGATGATTGCAGCTGGTCTGGAGGCTGAGGCTCGTAGTGTGCTTACCTACCGTCACTGCAACTCACTTCATACCGTGGGATATAGCGAGATGTTTGACTACTTTGATGGTAAAACCACCCTAAATGAGGCCATTGAGCTAATCAAACGCAACACACGCCACTATGCCAAGCGTCAGATGACATGGTTTAGGCGTGACGAACAGATAGCTTGGTTTGCACCTACTGATTACCAGCAGATTATCAAATATATTGATTCACAATTTGGAGAATAAGATATAAATTTGTACATTTGCACCGCAAATAGCCGGTTGCCCGAATGGTGGAATAGGTAGACACGCCGGACTTAAAATCCTGTGGACAGAAATGTCCGTGCCGGTTCGATCCCGGCTTCGGGTACGCGAGGAGAAACAACATGTTTCTCCTCTTTTTTGTATATACGTTGGCGAGGAACTACGTTCTGCTGCTAATGTGATTGTCTACTATGCGTGCAAGCCCGCTGTCGCCCATCACATTAGCATCTGCCTTTGGCATGCTCGCCAACAAGTGTAACTCTCGACACCGCAATACTCACTAATGGGCGGTTGCGCAGATATTGTTATTTTATGCTAGACCTATCGGTCTGCGCTACTGAGGTATCCGCGCGAGTTTGCGACTAAAGTCGCTACACTTCAATCCCGGCTTCGGGTACGCGAGGAGAAACTACAAGTTTCTCCCCTTTTTTTGTATATAAGATGACGTAATGCAAATTTTGTTGTATAATTGAATAAAATAACTATCTTTGCAGTGTAGATTGATTAATAATGATCAACACCTGTAAAGGTGTGTAAATTAAATGACTATTATGAAGAAGATTTTATTGGCTGTAGTTGCTACTATTGGTATAGTATCTACATCCTTTGCATTCGAGCCGGTAGTTAGATATTCTGGAGAGGTTAATATCGGTTTTGCATCCGGAGATAAGTTGATGTACGGAGATGATTTAGCTCTTGATTCATCGCTCAGTCGCCCATTTCTTGAGACTATCCATGGTGTAGCTATTGGTCAGCATCTATTTGTAGGTGCAGGTTTAGGCATTCAGGCTTATCTGGGTGCATGGGATTTGGAGTATCCTGATGAGAAGTGGAAGACCATTACCCTGCCAATGTATGTCAATGTTAAGGGTATACTGCCAATGAGAACAGTTTCGCCATATATATCTGCTAGCTTTGGAGGGAGTGTTGTGCCATACAGTGGCTCAGATATTTCCATTTCTATAAAAGAATACTCTTTCTCAACTCGACTCAAGGGTGGTTTCTATTGTGATGTAGGCCTTGGTGTCAATATTCTCAAGTGGTTAAACGTTTGTGCGGGAATGCAGCATCAGCGATTTGGCTATAAGTTTGTTATTTCTGATAGCTATTTTCCTGAATCAGACAACGACGATGGCTATAATGGCACATCGTGGTATATAAAAGTTGGATTTAATTGGTAAATATTGAATAAATAATACGGAGAGGTTGTTTTAATAACCTCTCCGTATTTGATTTTAACGATTTTGTATTATCTTTGCAGTATCAAACAGATTCGTCGTCCGGCGGATTATCAATCAAGAAATTTATTATACTTAATATGGAAGATTTAGCTACACTTGAGAGCAAGAGCCTCAAAGAGCTGCGTGAGATTGCAAAAGCATTCGGAATTGAGAGTGACAAGCTCTCCAAGAAGAGTATTATAAAGTTAATAGCTGGCGGTGCAACCTCTGAAGAGGCACCACAAGAGCCTGCTAAAGAGGAGATTGCTGTAACAACTGAGCAGCCTAAGCGTCGTGGCCGTAAGCCTCATAAGGCGGAGAAGGTTGAGGTTGTAGAGGATTCTACTGCAGCTGAGGCAAAAACTGAGCCTGCGCCAACCACAGAAGAGCAGCATCCTGCTAAGCCAGAGAAACGTCGTGGCAGACCAAAGAGAGCCGAGAAAGTTGAACAGGTAGAGAATAGCGTTGAGGAGCAACACGTAGAGCCAACTGTTACCGAGGAGCCAACCAAAGAGGATGTAACTGTAGAGGCAGAGATTACAAAGGATGACTTTACGGCAGAGGTTATAGGCGAGGGTGTACTTGAGATAATCCCGGAGGGTTATGGTTTCTTACGTTCAGCAGACTACAACTACCTCAACTCTCCGGATGATGTATATGTATCACCATCACAGATTAAGCTCTTCGGCCTTAAGGCTGGAGATACCGTAACTGGTATTATCCGTCCACCTAAGGAGGGTGAGAAGTATTTCCCACTTGTGCAGGTGCTTGAGATTAATGGTCTTGAGCCAAATGCCGTGCGTGACCGTGTACAGTTTGAGTATCTGACACCTCTCTTCCCAGACAAGAAGTTTAATCTTACAGGAAATGGTCACAACGACCTATCAAATCGCATAGTAGACCTCTTCTCCCCTATCGGTAAGGGCCAGCGCGCGCTGATAGTTGCTCAGCCAAAGACAGGTAAGACCATGCTATTGCAAAACATTGCCAACGCCATTGCCGACAACCATCCAGAGGTATACATGATTGTTCTACTGATAGATGAGCGACCTGAGGAGGTTACAGAGATGGCTCGCCACGTCAAAGCTGAGGTTGTTGCCTCTACATTTGACGAGCAGGCTACACGCCACGTAAAGGTTGCCGAGATGGTTTTGGAGAAGGCTAAGCGTATGGTTGAGTGCGGACACGATGTAGTCATCCTACTCGACTCTATAACACGTCTTGCACGTGCGTACAACTCCGTACAGCCTGCCTCAGGTAAGGTATTATCGGGAGGTGTAGATGCAAATGCACTCCATAAACCAAAGCGATTCTTCGGAGCTGCGCGAAATACAGAGGAGAAGGGCTCTCTTACAATCATCGCAACAGCGCTCATTGACACAGGTTCAAAGATGGATGAGGTTATCTTTGAGGAGTTCAAGGGTACAGGTAACATGGAGCTTCAGCTTGACCGTCGCCTTGCAAATAAGCGTATCTACCCTGCTGTGGATGTTATCGCATCAGGTACCCGTCGTGAGGATATGCTCCTAAGCCGCGAGGTTATGCAGCGCACCTGGATTCTGAGAAAGTATCTATCAGATATGACGACTGTAGAGGCGATGGAGTTCCTCCAAAAGCAGATGAACCTAACTCGCAGCAACGAGGAGTTTTTAGCAACAATGAACCAATAAATATAAAAAACTATGAAGAGATTTTTGCTTATTCTTATCTCGGCACTCTACACCCTTACCAGTTTTGGTTGGGGTCAGAAGGGTCACGACGTGGTGGCATACATTGCCGAGTGTAATCTGAAACCAAGTGTGTATAAAAAGGTGGTCAAGGTACTCGATGGTCACTCGCTTGTAT
>CAJGDC010000033.1 GCA_904502005.1 uncultured Alistipes sp. | reverse complement strand
GCTGCAATTCGTGGAACTGAGAGCGCTTGTATCAAGTGTGCAAAGTGTGTAGAGGCTTGCCCTATGGGTCTAGAGCCATATCTACTCTCTAAGCAGGCTCGCAAGAAGGCTTGGGATGCAATGGAGGCAAACGACATTACAAGCTGTATTGAGTGCGGTTGCTGTCAGTTTACCTGCCCTGCAAATATTCCACTACTTGACTATATTCGCCTCGGCAAGCAGACCGTTATGGGTATTATCCGAGCAAGAAATATGAAGAAATAATAACAGAGATATGAGTAACAGATTTTTTGTTTCACCCGCACCTCACGTGCATAGCGACTACTCGACAACTCGTCTGATGGGCGATGTAGTTATAGCACTGTTGCCTGCACTGATGGTATCAATAAGGGTGTTTGGTTGGAATGTGCTTGCAATCACTGCGGTAAGTATCGCAAGCTGCGTTCTACTTGAGTATTTGGTACAGAAGTACCTCGTTAAAGGTCCAACAACCATCTGCAACCTCTCGGCTGTAGTTACCGGATTGTTACTGGCAATGAATCTACCTGCAAATATTCCACTCTGGATTGTGATTATTGGTGCAGTGGTGGCAATTGGCGTGGCAAAGATGCCATTTGGTGGTCTTGGTAAGAATATCTTTAACCCAGCGCTTGCTGCCCGTGTATTCCTACTCATTGCATATCCAGTGCAGATGACTTCGTTCCCAGCTCCAACACTTGAGGGCTTTGCAGACGCATACTCTGGAGCTACACCACTCGGTGCTGCGAAGGGTGGACTGGTAGATTTCGCATCTTTTGACATTGCAGGCATGTTTACCGGTGCTATGGGCGGCTCATTTGGTGAGATTTCTGCTCTGGCGCTGATTTTAGGCTTCGGATATCTGCTTATGCGTCGCGTGATTACATGGCACATTCCTGTGGCTGTACTGGGCACAATGGCAGTATTTGCAACTATCTTTGCAGGTGTGAAAATGGAGGAGCCTGCTATGCACCTTCTCTTCCCACTCTTCCACATCCTTTCTGGTGGTGCGCTGCTCGGCGCAATCTTTATGGCTACTGACTATGTAACAAGCCCAATGACCACAAAGGGTATGGTTATCTATGGTATCGGCATTGGTGCAATTACAATGTGTATCCGTCTGTGGGGTGCTTACCCAGAGGGTATGTCATTCGCTATCCTTATTATGAATAGCACTGTGCCTCTGATTAACAAGTATATTAAACCAAAGCGTTTCGGCGCAGTAAAGTAGGAGGAGATATGGAAAGTTCATTGAAAAATATGGTCTTGGTACTCTTTACCATCACCCTACTCTCATCTGCAGCTGTTGGTGGAGTCTACACTATTACTAAGGAGCCTATTGCCCAGGCAAAGGTTGCAGCTGTAAACAATGCACTTAAGCAGGTGCTTCCGGAGTATGAGGCTACCACAAGCCAGACTATAGAGGTAAACGATATGCCCATTGTTGCACACACAGCAACCGTCGCTGGCAAAGCTGTAGGTTACGCTGTTGAGAGTATATCGAAGAATGGCTTTGGCGGTGCTATTCGCCTGATGGTAGGCTTTGACACCAAGGGTACAATTATCAACATCAACGTTCTTGAGCAAAAAGAGACCCCAGGTCTGGGTACCAAGATGGCAGAGGAGGGCAACCCTCTGCTCCTCTCGCTCAAGGATAAGAGGGCTTATGAGGTCAAGATGACAGTTCGCAAGGACGGTGGCGATATTGACGCCCTCACCGCTGCTACAATATCCTCACGCGCCTACGCTGAGGCTGTAGCAATAGCATACGAGGCATTTGAGGTTGCGTGCGGCTGGCAGAAAGAGGCTGACGACGTAGATACTGGTGCCACAAAACAGGAAGGAGGTCAGAATGAGTAACAATCGTCTATCCCTTATTTTGAAGGGAATAATCAAAGAGAATCCAACATTTGTTCTGGTTCTCGGTATGTGTCCAACTCTGGGTACTACAACAAGTGCAATCAATGGTCTTGGTATGGGCGCTGCAACAATGGCGGTACTGATTATGTCAAATGCCGTTATTGCAATGATTAAGAACCTTATCCCTGACAAGGTGCGTATTCCGGCATTTATCGTTGTTATTGCTTCGTTTGTGACCGTTATCGATATGCTTATGCAGGCATTCGTACCGTCGCTATACGCCGCCCTGGGAGTATTTATTCCACTTATTGTGGTAAACTGTATCATCCTTGGTCGCGCAGAGGCATTTGCATCAAAGAATGGTGTGCTCGACTCAGCTCTTGATGGCGTAGGTATCGGCCTTGGCTTTACCCTCTCACTCACCACTATTGGTGCGGTGCGTGAGATTTTGGGTAGTGGCTCTATTTTCGGTCTAAACCTCGGCATTGGCGACTATATGCCACTTGTATTTGTCCTTGCTCCAGGTGCATTCCTCGTGCTGGGATTCTTAATGGTGTTGTTTAACAAATATCTGAAGAAGTAATGGAGTATTTTGCAATAATTATCGGTGCGATATTTGTCAATAATGTCGTTCTTGCACAGTTCCTCGGTATCTGCCCATTCCTCGGCGTATCATCAAAGGTCGAGACAAGTATGGGCATGGGCGCTGCTGTAACATTCGTAATGGCTCTCTCTTCGGTGGTTGTGTGGCTTATCCAGACCTATATCCTTGCGCCACTGGGCATTGAGTTTATGCAGACCATCGTCTTTATCCTCGTCATTGCTGCCCTGGTGCAGATGGTCGAGATTGTACTCAAAAAGGTCTCTCCATCGCTCTATCAGGCACTTGGTATCTTCCTGCCACTTATCACAACAAACTGTGCCGTGCTTGGCGTGGCACTGCTGATGGTGCAAAAGGAGTACGGACTGCTTGAGGGTCTTGTCTATAGCGTATCTACCGCAGTAGGCTTTGCTGTTGCACTCGTTCTGTTTGCCGGTATGCGCGAACGCCTTGAGTTTGAGGAGGTTCCTAAGGCATTCGAGGGTGTACCTATCGCTCTTATCACCGCAGCCCTGCTCGCTATGGCATTTATGGGCTTCAGTGGATTAGTGTAGGCACTCATTAGTACCTTATAAAATAACATAGAATATCCGTAGTTTGCACTGCGGATATTTTTTTGTATATTTGTATAACAAACAGTACAGCTATGATAGAGCATTTCGGAAAACAGTTCTTCAGCAACTCTTGTCGCGCGATGAGCGACCTATATGAGTATCACGACTACCTGGCTCACGGAGTAATTGAGAATGAGAAGATTACGGGCTTTTGCTATATTACCTGGGACATAGAGTTCTCGTCAGTTTACATATCTCTTTCCCATATCCTTATCGGCATTGCAGACGAACAGTATAGGCGCAACTCGGACCTTGAGAGCGATGTGCCGACGGTAAAATATGGCGTGGATTTGCTCTACCGCAGTGGCAAGATAGAGCGGTGCTACATAATGAAGGATAGCGAAGAGCACCTGCTTATCTCGCGCGATAATGAGAAGCGCGTAACCTTCATTGGCGAACATAGCTCTGGCACTCGTCACGGCTTCGGCGTAGAGATTACCTACACCGACACCAAAGATACCCTTCTCTACGGCATCTGGCAAAACGGCGCACTAAAATACCAATACAAAGACAAAAAGTGGGTGGAAGTGAACTAAACCCAAAGCCAATAGAATAAAAAGAGTATCCGTAGCTTTGGCTACGGATATTTTTTATTCTTACCGAACAATGCCCCACCGAGTGTTGTTCGTTTCGGAAAATCTTCTTAAATTTGTAGTGCTATTGAATAAATAGCAGACATATTGAAAGTGTTTTCGCTGTCCTAAGTAGAAAATGTGGTAGTTTTCAAAAGGATAATGAACAGCACTCATTTCTTGTATAGCTATGTGGCTGTACGCATTTTGCGTATCTATCCCCATACTATCCAGGTGTGGGGCATTGTATCGTTTGTTTTTGCTTAGGTCTTACCACTACCTTCTACTTAATAAACGAAAATCAACTCCACACTTTCTTTTTATATAACCCACCGCACAGGAGTTGCTACGGTAGTTAAAACAATGTAAAATGAAACGATTGTTTTCTCTATTTGCCATCGCTTTGGCATTCGTTTTATCGTCGTGTAATATACTTGATATTATAGGCATTGAAAACGATAAAACGGACGATGATAAGACGTTGCCCGATTATTGTGACATAAACACAATTGAGGGTTGGACAAACACCAGATTCTGCAAAAATGGTATGGTTGTCTTTACAGACAACTTTGAGGATACAGATGATGTACGCAAATCATTGATGTTTATTCCACTGGAGAATGGCGAGATGGTTTCAATGTATGCAGGTTACGACGAGAACGGATTTCCTCAATATTTAAGTTTTGACGATATTGTTATCCTCATTGACAACTATACAGATACTACCTTCAATGCAACCGTCGTCAAAGGCAATCAAGCTCTGTGGACTGCAACCGATCTACCGTTAGAAAATATCCAGATAGATGATGAGAACAATACGAGGGCGTGGCACGAGAACAACTGGGCACGCAATACCGCAGCCATTGCTGGAGTTGTTACCAGTTCTATCGAAGTCGGAATTGGCATTGCCCTTATTAGCACTGGCGTTGGAGCTGGCGCAGGTGTTGCAAACATAGCTTTTGCAGGTGTCGCTTTATACCAGAATCTTAATGTACTCTTCGGGCCAGGTGAGAGTTATGCGACAAATAAGTATATTGCAGAATCACTTCAAGAGATAGGTCAAGAGGCTTTAGTAGAGGCGTTGTCAATGGACAAAGAGTGTTATTTGGCTAAAATATTTAAGAATAGTGAGTGGTTTGACATAGAATACAAGCACAAATTACCAAACCTATTTTGGGCAGACTTGGCGTTGGGATTGGTTGATAATGTATGGGGTAAGACCGTCACAGAGTCTCAACGCATGTTAGCTTATGCTTTAGCCCAACGTTCATATCAAGTTATAACAGGCGTAGCGGGAGAAGTGACAGAACATACAGCGGAATTAAGTGGCTTTGTAACTCCAGAAGCAATAACACCGCTAAATAAGTATGCCGAAGTAGATTATGGTATTGTCGTCTATAAGGCAGACGACCCATCTATGCGCCTTAGTAAATCGGATATTATCGGCAACGGCGGTCCCTTCACCTTGCTGTTCAGAGGATTGGACATCAACACAACATACTGCTATTTTGTCTACTACTACGACAAGACCAACTCCTGTTTCCGACAAGGCGAAACGAAAACATTCTATACAGAAGAGAGTGATTTAAGAGAGCAGTTAATACAGTTTTACCACTCAACAGGGGGAGATAATTGGACTCGCAATGATAACTGGTGTAGCGACAGACCTCTGTATGATTGGTATGGTATTTCGTATGATAGTCAAGGCTATTATATAAATTTAAATGTTAATAACCTAACTGGCTATGGTTCATTGCATAGTTCTGAGATAGTGACGCTTGGATGTGATAATAATCAATTAACATCGCTGGATGTTTCTGGATGTACAGCATTGCAGGAGCTTTCGTGTTATTACAATCATCAATTAACATCGTTAGATGTTTCATCGTGTACAGCGTTGGAGAAACTTTGGTGTTTTGGCAATAAATTAACATCGTTAGATGTTTCATCGTGTACTGCGTTGAAGGGGCTTACTTGTGGTGGCAATCCATTTACTTCGCTGGATGTTTCTAGATGTACTGCTTTGGAAGGTCTTAGTTGTCCTGAAACTCAATTAACATCGCTGGATGTTTCATGTTGTACTAAGTTGAAGGGGCTTTGGTGTTCTTATAATCAATTAACATCGCTGGATGTTTCATCGTGTACAGCGTTGGAGAAGCTTCATTGCGAAGGCAATAAAATTTCACAAGTTATTCCTGAAGCATTTGATAAGTTGGCAGATTTTCAATATGATCGACGCTATACATATCATCGGATTGATTTCACAGCTGGAATAGTCTATTATACAGACAATGGCGTAGGTTGGTGGTATCCTGGAGAGCCACAGAAAGGCGGTCACTATAGGTAAATAACGACTTCGCTTTTATGCCCGTCTATCCAAGGCGGGCTATTTTTTTATAATTTTTTGCAAATTATTTGCATTTTATTAAAATTATCTTTAATTTTGTTTAACAAATGATTTAATAATATGAAAACACATTGCGAGAAGTTTACGGTTGGCAGGATGGGAACGGTGACATCGATTCTGCTAATAGCGTTGCTAGTTTATGGTGCGATTGCTGTATGGAGTGCTGGGATGGTTGCCGTAGTTGTCACCTATACCTTATTTATATTATTGGCGATTTGGGTGTTACTGACTATGCCGCGCCATCTTGTGATTGACGACAAGTCGATAGTAATCACACATGTGATTGGGCAGACAGTAATTCTCAAGAGTGACATTGTAGAGGTTAGAGCAGTAGAGAGGAGTGATATTCGTGGCTCGATACGTCTCTTTGGCAGTGGCGGCTTTTTCGGTTGGTTTGGAGTTTTCCGCAACAGCAAGTTAGGTGTATACAGACTCTACTGCGGGCAGTTAGAGAATCTCTACCTCATAAAGACCCTAACAAGAAATTACATCATCAGTTCATCAGTTCCTATTGAGTTATGAGCATAAAGAAAGTTTTTCCGACCGTGTGTCCGTCGTGTAGCGGAACTCTTAAGGTGAAGAGTCTGCACTGCGATGAGTGTGACACGACTGTACAGGGCGAGTTTGCTATCCACCCGATTTTGCGCCTAACTGCCGAGGAGCAGCAGTTTGTTACGGCCTTTATCCGTTGTAGTGGCTCGCTAAAGCAGATGGCGGCGGATATGGGGCTAAGCTACCCTACTGTACGCAATATTCTTGATGATATAATCATTAAACTACAAAGCTATGAAAGCACTCTTTAACCCCTTCCGTTACATCGCCGGCGCGAAGGCCCTAACAATGGGTCTACTCTTTATCGTCGCCTCGGCGCTGATGCTCTACAGTGGCAACCTTATCCAAGACAGCTATATACATATAGCTATTGCGAAGGCGTCCTTCTGGGAAGTACTTGGGGCGCAGACAATTTGGTGGATTATTCCTACTGCGCTACTCTACCTTTGCGGTTTACTACTTTCAAAGTCAAAGATTCGTATTATCGACATCCTCGGCACAACGGCCTTTGCGCAGATTATTCTGCTGCTGATGATTGCGCCAATGCTTCTTCCAGTGGTTATGAACTGCTCAACAGAGTTTGTAGCCTCACTGCAGACAGGTGTGGTGCCAGATATGTCGGAGTATATTCCGCTAATGATTTACAGCATTTGGAGTATGATATGCCTTGTACTCTTCTACATCTGGAACTACAACGCCTTTGCGGTAAGCTGTAATGTAGGCGGTTGGAAGGCCGTAGTGGCTTTTATCTCAGTGCAGCTGATAGTTACCATCGTTGGCGCAGTGCTATAGAAAAAAGTGGGAGACTAAAAAGTAAAATAGTCACCCACATTTTGTTCGGAGGTTGAATAAAAAGATGTAGTTTTAGGCTTGCGAAGCCCGAAAAAGCGGAGTTTACTTGGCGTAAATGAGCATTTTGAGGGCGAACATAACGACAAAATACACTTTTTATTCAGCCTCCTTGTGTTATAGGTATCCCTATCGTAGATACTTAGTAAAGAACTTCCAAATCTCCTCCTTGGTATTCATACTATCGTTGCCCCAGTTGTGCTTTCCACCGACAACTTCATAGAGCCACACCTCAGTACCATTATCTCCACCGACATAACGATGTGCAATGACCTGATTCTTCTTTAGTGGCAGAGTATCTGTCAGCTCGTGGGTGCAGTGATTTAATGTAGCGATGTAGCTTACAGCCAACGGTATGGCTATATCTGTGCCACGATTGTCGTTATTAAAAGGGTCGCCATTCCAACGAGCCAAAGGGTCTGCCGTGCCGTGCACCTCCATAAATGGAACGGGCTTCTTAGCATCAAGTGTGCGATATGTAACCTCCATAATATGTCCCGACACCGAGGCATAGGCAGCAAAGGTATCTGGAGCTGTAGCAGCAATAATATAGCAGAGCGCACCTCCATTAGAGTTACCAAGTGCAAAGGTGTTATGCTTTGAGAAGCCATACTCACGTTGTAATCTCTTGACAAGACGCACGACAAAGCCCACGTCATCTCGCGGCTCTAGCTCCGCAATCAGAGCCTTATAGCCCACCTTCCAGCAGTGGTTGCCATAACTATCCTTAGGACCTCGCGGATAGCAAATAGCAAATCCCTCACGGTCAGCAAGTGGTTGCAGCCCGTAGCCTACAGAGGGTATCTGACGAGAACGGTAGCCGTGGAATACCACCATCAGCGGAGCATCTGCCTTAAGGTTCTGCGGTCTATAGAGGTAATAGGTGTACTCCACACCCTTATGCTTAAGTGTATGCTCAGTAGTTGTTCCCTTTCCGCTCTTATCTGTAGCAAAAACACTGCCCACAGTAGCGAGCAGTGTAATAAAAAGTATAGCAATTCGCTTCATAACCTCTATGCTGTGCGTAGACGGAAGACTATCTTCTGACAGTACAACTCTCCCTCGTGGAGCAAAATTGTTGGGAAATCCGGCTGATTTACCGCGTCTGGATAACCCTGACACTCGATTGCAACGCCAGCATAATCGCAGTAACGAGCGCCACTCTTGGTTACTGGGCAGCCACCAGAGAGCCAGTTACCTGTATAGACCATACAGCCGGGTTGTGAGGATAGAATCTCAACCATTCTACCAGATTTAGGGTCTACAAGTTTTCCAACCTCACCCAGAATATTCTTCTGCCAACCATCCACAACAAAGAAGTGGTCATAGCCCCTAAAGTCGCGGATATGGTTAAACTCCGAAGCTATATCATCACCGAGGCGGCGTGCAGCAGTAAAGTCCTGCGGCGTGCCTGCTACATCAAGTAGTTTACCCGTAGGAATCTGCACAGCGTTCATCTCCAGCGCCTTTGAACAGTTAAGTGTGAGGGTATGGTCAAGGATTGTTCCCGAATTTTCTCCCGCGAGGTTCCAGTAAGTATGGTTTGTAAGGTTTACTGGTGTTGTGGCGTCAGACTTTGCCATAAGGGTAATCTCAAGATTGTTCTCATCATCAAAGTCGTAGACAACCTGAGCTGTAACCTCGCCCGGATAGCCGCAATCGCCATCCTCCGATACAAGGGTAAAAATCACACGGTTATACTCCACGCAGCTCTCCCAGAGGCGGTTAGAGAAGTTCTTAGTTCCTCCGTGCAGATGGTTAGGGCCATTATTAACCTCAAGGTGGTACTCCTTACCCTCAACTGTCATCTGTCCACCAGCAATGCGGTTTGCCACGCGGCCCACGGTCTTACCTGCGCATGGACCATCGCCAAAGTAGCTCAGTGGGTCTTTATAACCCAAGACGACATCGGCAACATTTCCCTCACGGTCGGCAAACTTAACGCTCACAATACCCGCGCCGATATTACTTAGCTGCACCTCAGAGCCAAGGCTATTTTTTAGTGTATAGATTACAATAGCCTCGCCCTCGGTAGTCGCTCCCCAAATATGCTGTAGAATCTCCATTATGCATCAATTGGCTTAACGTTAGCAATAAGAGCATCTATACGCTTCAGACACTCCTCCTTGCCGAGGAAGGCTGTAACATCGTACATACCTGGGCCCTTACCTGCACCAACAAGTGCCAGACGCAGTGAGTTCATCACCTGACCCACGCCGTAACCCTTTTCAGATATCCAACCATGGACAATAGTCTCGGTATTCTCCTTGCTAAAGTCGTCGATAGACGCAAGTACCTCGCGCACCTCACTAAGGATGCGAGGATTCTCACCCTTCCAGTACTTCTTAACCTGCTTCTCATCGTACTCAGTAGGTGCCACGAAGAAGTAAGAGGTTAAATCCCACAGTTCAGATGCGAATGTAGCACGCTCCTTCATTATACCTGCAACAAAACCTGCAACCTCATCACTTACCTCAATGCCGTGCTCACGAAGAATTGGCTGATATACCTCAGCGAGCTCTGCATCGCTCTTATGGTGCATATACTGAGCATTGAACCACTTTGCCTTATCTGGCTGGAAGCGTGCGCCCGACTTTGAAACACGCTCAAGAGAGAAGGCGTCAATAAGCTCCTGCATAGAGAAGATCTCCTGCTCGGTACCAGGATTCCAACCCAGCAGAGCAAGCATATTGATAAATGCCTCGGCAAAGTATCCATCCTCACGATAGCCGTGTGCTGTGTCGCCTGTAGGAGATACCCAGTAGAGCGGGAAAACAGGGAAACCCATCTTGTCGCCATCACGCTTTGAGAGTTTACCGCCACCTGTAGGCTTAAGAAGCAGTGGCAGGTGCGCAAACTGTGGCTGACTATCTGTCCAACCAAATGCACGATAGAGCAGATAGTGCAGTGGAAGCGATGGCAACCACTCCTCACCACGGATAACGTGGCTAATCTCCATCAAGTGGTCATCAACGATATTTGCAAGGTGGTATGTTGGCAGCGCATCAACACTCTTATAGAGCACCTTGTCATCAAGAGTAGATGTATTTACCTCAACATCTCCACGGATAAGGTCAGACATCTTTACAACCTCATTCTCAGGCATCTTAAAACGGATAACCCAGATATCGCCACGAGCAATACGAGTCTCTACCTCCTCTGCCGTAAGGCTAAGAGATGTTGGAAGAGTGGTACGCACCTTGAAGTTATAGGCAAAGGTCTCACCACGCTCCTCATACTCCTTACGCAGAGCATCAAGCTCCTCGGCTGTATCAAAGGCGTAGTATGCCCAACCAGCCTCTACAAGCTGCTTTGCATACTTAAGATATATCTCTCGGCGCTCAGACTGACGATATGGCGCGTGTGGACCACCATAGCCTACACCCTCATCAATCTCGATACCACACCAGCGGAGTGACTCAATAATATACTCCTCAGCACCTGGAACGAAACGCTGCGAGTCGGTATCCTCAATACGAAGAATCATCTTACCGCCATGGTGACGGGCAAAAAGATAATTATACAGCGCAGTACGCACACCACCGATATGTAGTGGGCCTGTTGGCGACGGCGCAAAACGAACACGAACTTCTCTCATATTTTTTTGCTTTTGGCTTTTAGCCTTTAGCCATTAGCTTTTCTGGTATCCGCTGCGCGGATGAGTATTTATAAACCATAAATCCTATTAAAGCCAACAGCCAATAGCCAACGGCTAAGAGCTATAAATTAAACTTAAAATTACTCCCAAAGATTTCTTGGATAAACACCCGCCTCAATCAGCGCCTCAATCTTTGCCATCAGCTGTGGCTTATCCTCCTTATAAGTTACGCCAAACCACTGTGCAGTTGTTGAGAGCACCTTCATTGTAGCAGTGCCATTGCTGATAAGGCGATTAACCATCAACGGAATAAAGAACTCAGCCTTAAGGTTTGTCTTGGTGCTATCAGCAGCAAGGAATTCACAGAAGGCAGCCTCTGAGTGAGCAAAGTAGTCAGGGGTGAAACCAAAGAGGTTCATTGACACCGGAGTATTCTCCTCAAGGGCAACATCCTCACCAAGGTCATGGAAGACAATTGTGCCCTCAGCATTACGCTCAATCTTTGTACGCTCAACCATAGAGGTAAGGTTACCCGCCTCATCTACAGTACATACTCCACGCGACACAGTACCATTCTCCGAAAGGGTCTTGTTTACCTCATATCCCACCATGCAGTACTTTGCTGCGCTATCCTCAAGGGCACTCAAATACTCTCCAATAACCTGATATGCGTTCTGGCCATAGAAGTCGTCAGCATTGATAACTGCGAAAGGTGTGTTGATAGCCTTTGCAGCCATCATTACTGCGTGGTTAGTTCCCCATGGCTTCTCGCGGCCCTCTGGCACAGTAAAGCCCTCTGGCAGATAGTCGAGCTCCTGATATACATACTCGACCTCTATTTTACCACCAAAGCGTGTAGCGTTAAAGACAGAGATAAAATCCTCAGCAAAAGAGTGGCGGATAACAAATACCACCTTGCCAAAACCTGCGCGGATAGCATCATAGACAGAGTAGTCAATAATCGCCTCACCATTAGGACCTACGCCGTCCATCTGCTTAAGCGAGCCGTAGCGCGAGCCCATACCCGCAGCTAGTACTAAAAGTGTTGGTTTAACCATAGTTATCTTGTGTTATATTAAGCTTCAAAATCCCACAAAGTTAGGAATTATTTACATAATTCCCAACACCAACAATAAAAACGATAAAATTACTTCCTCTACACTTCAAAATTTGTTTTACCCAATAAATTTACTATTTTTGTAAAACAAAAACTAAATAGATATGAGAAACATCCTTCTTTCGCTCTGTTTTGCACTCATCTGTCTAAGTGCGACAGCCCAAAAACAGCTTTCAATTGAGGTCTTAGGTCATCGTGGCGCTCGTCATGAACTTGATGAAAACACACTATCAGCCTTTCAGACCGCCTACAAAAATGGAGTTCACAGCTTTGAGACCGATATACGAATTACCGCCGACGGAGATTTGGTAATTATGCACGACGCATCGCTAAAGCGTACTTGTGGCGTTGATGTTATTGTTGAGGAGTCTACACGCGCCGAGCTTAAAAAGTATAAGAGCCTCAAGGGAAATGAAGTGCTATTTATAGATGAGCTTACTGCATTCTTTGCCTCTCGCGACATCCGTTACATTGAGTGGGAGATGAAGAGTAAGACTTACACTGCTGAGCAACTCAAAGTTTACTGCGACAAGCTATACAAGGCTGTTATGTCGTCAAAACCAGCTGGAGCAACATACATCTTCTCATCTTTTGACACTCGCGCCCTGACCACCATGAAGGCTCTCCATCCCGATGCAGAGTGTATGTATATCACCAGCAGCCCTGTAGAGCAAAGCGTCTTTGATAAGGCCGCCGAACTTGGTGTAAAGCGCCTTGGTTGCAACCTTAACGGAACAAGCCGCAAAGCGATGAAAGAGGCACATAAACGAGGACTAATTGTCAATCTTTGGCCAGGTGGCTCACTTGAGGATTTCCAGCTTGCTGTAAGCCTCGGCTCAGATATTGCTTGCACAGACTATCCTCAAGCCGTCATCTCTTTTGTAAAGAAGAAGATGAAGTGGGTAAAACCATATAACGACGCAATTAAGTAGCAGATAGTGCAAAGAAAAAAATAAGTGGCGGCAGTGTTTGTACTGCCGCCACTTATTTTATCATATCAAGATCTACTCCTCGCTAGGAACAAGGATACGACCACAATACTCGCATACAATCAGCTTCTTACCGAGGCTAACCTCTACCTGGCGCTGTGGTGGGATGCGGTTGAAACAGCCGCTACAAGCGTCACGCTGAACAGTAACTACTGCAAGACCATTACGAACCTTGCTGCGGATACGGCTGTATGCTGCAAGCAGACGGTCATCAATCTTCTTCTTTGCAATCTCTGCCTGTGCAGCAAGCTCCGCAATCTGATCAGCAGTCTCTGCCTCGATATTTGCAAGCTCTGTACGCTTAGCCTCAAGGTCTACATTGCGCTCAGCAATCAGAGCCTCAGTCTGCTCAACCTTAGCCTTCTTTGCCTTAACAGCAGCTGCGTACTCTCTAAGATGCTTCTCAGCAAGGCGAATCTCAAGTTCCTGATACTCAATCTCCTTTGCAATAGCATCAAACTCACGGTTGTTGCGCACATTTGCCTGCTGCTCATTGTACTTTGCAATAAGCATATTTGCCTCGTCAATCTGACGACGGCGCTGGCGAGTCAGTGCACCAAGCTCCTCAATCTCGGCATTGATACCCTCTACACGAGTTCTAAGACCTGCAACCTCATCATCAAGGTCCTGAACCTCATCTGGAAGCTCACCCTTTACCTTGTTGATCTCGTCAATCTGAGAGTCAATCTTCTGCAACTCGTAAAGAGCCATAATCTTCTCGTACATCGAGTAATCTACCTCTGCGGTTTTCTTTGTTGTAGCCATATATTATTATTTTTAATATTCGTCTATACTATAACACACTAATAACCAAAGTATTACATCGAGTAATACATTGGGTTTTCTGTCTTAGCGCTCTTATGGAGCGCAAAGTTACTAAAAATTTTTGACAAATCCGCCAAAATATCGAATAATAAATCAATAGCGCAATATTCACTCTCATAATGACCCACATCGCACAGCACAAATCGACCATCAGGCAGGTAATATTGGTTATACTTCACATCGGCAGTAACATATACATCGCACCCACTCTGTGCAGCTTGTTCGATGAGCGAACCACCCGCACCGGTGCATATAGCTATGCGTTGAATCTCAGACTTTACAACCTTACTATGGCGCACAGCCTTACAACCAAGAGTCGAGCGCAGAAGGGCAAAAAACTCCTCAACTGCCATAGGCTGAGCAAGGTCTCCGACTACACCAAAGCCAGTTCCATCAGCCGCCGCCTCAAGAGCCTGCATATTCTCCACGCCAAGCATCTGACCCAAACGCCAGCTCATGCCACCCACAGCTGCATCAAGGTTTGTATGACATGCATAGAGGGCAATATCGTGCTTAATGGCACGCTCAACACAACGCTCAACAAGAGAGGCTGAATTAAATCGCTTCATAGCATTGAAAACAATCGGATGGTGGGTAATAATCATACCGCACCCCTTCTCTAATGCCTCGTCGATAACCTCATCGGTAACATCTACAGCAAGCAGTACGCCACCCGTCAGCTCATTGTCGTATCTACCGACAATAAGTCCTGCATTATCATAACTCTCCTGCAATGCCAAAGGCGCAAAGGACTCAATGCGCTCGGTAATATCTCTAACCTTCATACGCTACCAATCAAAAAGGGTCTGCTCACGATATTTTGGCTTTGGAGCTTGCTCCACAGCGTTCTCCGCCACAATAGGAGCCTCTACTACAACCTCTGCATCCTTAGCCACCTCAACTTTTGACTCAACTGGTGCAGCGACCTGCTCTGGCTGCTCATCAAGGCTCTCTCTTACAGCGAGTAGCATTGAGCGCAGTGACTGCAGACGCTCCAACAGCTCCATATTGACATTTGCCTCAGGCTCCTGAGAGCGGTCACCACGCAACGCCTTCTTCGCACCCTCAAGGGTCATACCACACTCCTTAACATAGTGATATATACGCTTTAGCGTCTCAATATCTGCTGGCGAAAAGAGACGATTTCCCTTCTTATTGCGCTGAGGTTTAAGACTCGGGAATTGAGTGCCCCAGTAACGAATCAGCGAGGCATTGACATCAAACATCTCTGCCACCTCTCCCATAGTATAAAATAACTTCTCGCTCATATCTATAGATTATTTATTTTCAACGAATTAGGGTAGCCATTATTTACCCTGTTTCCAACTCTTTTTACAAAGCCAAGAGCATAGCCATCTGAACTGACAAGGTTTATACCTTCAACAAATATCCCTGCCGAAACATCCTTTTTTCTCAGGTAATCAAGTGCCACCTCACGCTCCAACTCCACCGATGGCACAACATCACGGTTATACCACACTGACTGCGAGAGTGACCACTCCGGCTTAAGCTTACCCTTAAAAATTTGACCCATCTCCACGCCAGAGTATATCACTGTAAGGTTATTGGCAAGAGAACGTATAGTCTCAAAATATTCCGCCGGATAGGCGTAATAGCTATCTGCGACCTGTGCAAAGCGCAGAGTTTCAGAGTCAACAACCCAACGCGAAAGCTCCTTTATCGCCTCACGTGGTGCATCGGCCATAATCTTTTTACGAGGCTTTGGAGTTACGCTTCGCCCCCCAACATCAGCACGTTTACGAGCTACGGCGACAAAGAATCCCTCACTCTTTACCCTATGCGGAAAGAATCTAAAGCCCTGAAAATCACCAACCTTAATACACTCCACACCCCAGTCATCCGAAACGGCAATCTCGGTGCTCGGCTCTATCTCCTCACCCCACTCAGAGGTCATCTGCTCCAGAATACCCTCATCTTCAGTCGTATTGAATGTACAGGTGCTATATATCAGCAATCCGCCCGCTTTGAGGCTCTTCCATGCCTGACGGAGAATATCCACCTGTCGTGCAGCGCACATATCTACACTCTGCGCTGTCCACTCACTGCGTGCCACCTCATCTTTGCGAAACATACCCTCGCCAGAGCAAGGGGCATCCACAGCCACCACGTCAGCCCACTGCTCAAAAGCTGCTATATGTTGCGGGTCGTTATTTGTCACAACGACATTACCAAGGCCCCACTTACGAACATTATCAGCAAGAACATTGGCGCGGTTTCTTACATACTCATTTGCAAGCACCAACCCCCTATCACCCACAAGAGCCGAATAGAGAGTAGTCTTACCACCTGGGGCTGCACACATATCTATAATTTTACCCCCATAAATACCCTCTGTTTTGAGGATATGGGCAATAAACTGAGAGCCCGCCTCCTGAACGTAGTACGCCCCTGCCACAAAGGGAATCTCTGTAGTAAACTGAGGTCTAGTGTCCAAATATCTACCCCACTCACCCCACGGAACAGCCGTTCCATACTCCTCTGCATGCCACTTATATGGATTGAGTCGCACAGAGATTGGCGAACTGCTCTCCAAAGCCTCAAAGAGAGCCTCTGCAGAGCTGTCACCCAATTGGTGGCGCATATTAACTACAAATTGTTGCGGTAGTGGTTGCATAACTTAGAAACAGTTTAAATTTGTTTGCGAAATTATCTTATAGCTATTTTGTGGCTATTTTTTCTTCTAATTTGAGGCGTATAGCGGTGACTATATAACGAGAATTAGAAGAAAAAAGAGTCGTAAAGAGCATAAAAGAATGAAGTAAATAAATTTTAAACAGTTTCTTAAAATAGGCTTGCCTGACGCACTGCCGGATGCTCAGCATGAATCTCGTCAAGGCGTGCATACAATGAGTCCAAAACCTTGATATTCTCAACAAAGTCGCTATTATCCTTATCAATAACAAAGACCTCACCCTCATAGTTGCTCACCCACTCATCATAGCGGTCATTAAGTCGCTTGAGGTAGTCAATATCAATATTCTGCTCATACTCCCTGCCACGCTTGCGAATCTGACGAACAAGGGTATCAATGCTCGACTTGAGGTATATCAACAAATCTGGCTTAGGTATAAGGTCGGTAGAGATGTCAAAAATCTTCATATAGGTACCGAAATCACGACCCGACATAAGTCCCATCTGATGAAGATTTCCCGCAAAAATATGGGCATCTTCATAGATAGTTCTATCCTGAAAGACATTCTGCGACCCATCCGATAGCATATCTATCGTCTGACGAATACGACTAGCAAGGAAGTGAACCTGAAACTGAAATGCCCAGCGATTCATATCCTCGTAAAAGTCTGAAATATAAGGATTATCTACATCCTCATAGTAAGCCTTAGCACCGTAGTGCTTTGTAAGTATCTCGGTGAGGGTTGTCTTACCACTACCGATATTTCCTGCAATTGCTATATACATATCTCTTGAACTTTAATTCTAATTAAAATAGTAACCAATATCTGCTATCGCCGATGGCATTGCAAAGACCACTACTCTATCATAGGCGTTAATCTGCATGCTCTCCGTTGCAATAAAGACCTTATCTCCACGAACAACACCGCCGATAATAACATCTTCTGGCAGTCCCATCTCTGCGATTGGCGACTTAGTCGCTGGCGAATTTGGCTTGACAATAAACTCCAGCACCTCCGCATCACTACCTGTAAGACACTTAATTGCCAGCACATCTGTAGACATTGTGAAGCGGAAGATATTTGACGCGGTAACAATCTTCTTGTTTATTATCGTATCAACACCCACAGAGTCAGCAATGTTGATATAGTTCATATTCTCCACCTCAGCAATCACTCGCTTCACGCCCATACGCTTGGCAAGCATTGCTGTAAGAATATTTGTCTCACTACGACCAGTAACGGCAACAAAGGCGTCCATATTTGCCAGGCCCTCCTCCATCATAGCCTCCGTATCGCGACCATCTTGGTGAATGATAAGCGTGCGCTCAAGCATCTCCGCCAGGCGGTATGCCTTGTCGGCATTGTAGTCTATAAGTTTAATATTCACCTCATCCTGCAACTCCTGAGCTATCTGCACACCAATACGCGAGCCTCCAAGAATCATCATATTGTTAATATCAACGCTACCCTTACCCGACAGCGCCATAACATCCGACACCGCATCGTGACGAGAGATAACATAGACCATATCACCCACCATATAGGCATCCGTCGACTTAGGGATAATAGTATTCCCATCGCGCATAATTGCTACAGTGCGGTAATTTAGATGGCTCTGCTCATCAAAACCCGAAATTGCCCTACCAACAAGCTGCGAGTTTGGCTCAAGACGAAAGACAACAAGCGAGAGTTTACCACCCGAGAAGTCCACAAATTCAGTGGTAGCAGAGTGACCAAGCAGATTGATAACCTCCTCAGCCGCAATCTTTTCCGGATAGAGCAGGTAGTCAATGCCCATATCAATAAACATCTCCTTATTATTCGGCTCAAGATACTCGTTATTATCAATGCGAGCAATAGACTTCTTGGCTCCCAACTGCTTTGCCATGATTGCCGAGAGTACATTATCATTCTCAATAGAGTCCACAGCAATATAGAGGTCACACTTACGCACCGAGGCTTTGCGCAACACTGCAAAGGTAGTTGCATCGCCCTCAATAGTGATAATATCTGCCAACGAACTAAGCTCCGCAAGAAGCTTTGAATCCTGATCTATCACAGTGATATCATGCCCATTACCGCTTAGCATTTTGGCAAGATGGTAACCCATCTCCTCTACTCCCGAAATTACGATTCTCATAGGTTTGCAAAATTTCAGACAAATTTATAAATTTGTAGCGAGAAAACAAAGTTTTAGAAAACTTTAATTTGAAATAAATTTAAGTAAATTTTACAACTTGCTTATGGTCAATTATTTAGTAGTTATACTTTGCGCCATCGGAGCAGTCGCTTTCTTTGCAATTGCGCTATCAATAACCCTTATGGTTAAGGGGCACCACATAGAGTCAGAAATCTCTACAAATCCCAACATGAAAAAGCTCGGCATCAAATGCGCTGTTCAGGAGACTCGCGAGGATATAGCAGCCGAGAACTGCGAGACAGACACTCTATGCACTGGCAACTGTGCCGGCTGCGACATCGACCACTCAACTGCAAAATAACATCTTAAAATAGCCATGAAACATCTAATCACACTTGCTGCAGCACTTATTTTCAGCGTTGCAACCATCTCGGCACAGAGTATTAACGAGCTACCACGTACAATCTACTCACAAGAGTGGAAGGCGGGTCACATACAGGGCATTGCCGTAGATGCAAAGAAAGGATATATCTACTACTCATTCACCACCATGCTCATCAAGGCTGACCTGCAAGGAAATATTATCGGCACAGTAAAGGGTCTACTTGGCCACCTCGGCTGCATTGAGTTCAACGAGGAGGATGGTCGCATATATGGTTCATTGGAGTACAAAAACGACTCTATCGGTCGCGGCATTCTTCAGCAGGAAAACACTTCAAAGTACTGGGATTCAGCCTTCTACGTTGCTATTTTCGACGTAGACAAGATTACCAGCGAGGGCATGAATGCAGAGAAGGATGGCATCATGACATCTGTATACCTCCCAACAGTTCTTGAGGATTTTGAGGCTAAGGTTGTAAGTAACGGCAAGACCCTTGAGCACCGCTATGGTTGCAGTGGTTTTGACGGCATAACCTTCGGTCCTAAGTTTGGCAAGAGCGACGGCAAGCGTTACCTCACCATTGCATACGGAATCTATGGCGACGCAAACCGTACAGACAACGACTACCAAGTATTGCTACAATACGACACCAAAGATTGGGCAAAGTATGAGCACCCTCTATCTCAGGAGGCTATGCACACCTTTGGCCCTAAAAAGCCGGCTGGCAGATATTTCGTCTACACCGGCAATCGCAACTGGGGTGTACAGAATATGGAGTACGATGCAACACGCAACTTCTGGTTCTTAGCTACTTACGAAACCAAGAAGAGCGATTTTAGCGACTTTACACTCTATGTTATAGATGGCAATATCGCCCCTAAAAAGCAGAATCTTAAAGGTGTAGAGTATGCCAAGAAGCAAAATGTCCTTACCCTTTGCGGTCGCGGCATGACCGACCCTAACCACATAGATGTTCGCGGCTGGCACTTTGACAAGGCTTCAACAGGAATACACGCCCTGGGAAATAACTATTTCTATATCTCACACCGCAAACGCAACAAACCTTTCCAGAGTTGCACCGCTACACTCTACCGCTTCATCGGCAGCGAAACTAAACCGTTTGTTCTGGTTGAGTAGCTACTCAGTACAGCTTACGCAAACTGCCCGCTTTTTTTTGTTTATATGTATTCTGGAAATTTGTTCTCAAGTCCCCATAAGAAACACGGATTCGAATGTCGCGCTGTGGCTTTCGCTACAGCGCGTCATCACCGACGAGGTAGCGCAGTCAAGCAGTGCTTGGTGCGCGAATAACCGAGGAGGTAACCGCCCACTTAATTCTAACTCCGTCAACTCCCTAACAATTTAAGGCGGGCATCTGCCCGTATTTTTTTGTTTGTATAATCTGCGGGCTTGCACGCAAAGATTGAATACAAACAAAAAAAACACGTCACTCAATGAGTGACGTGCCTTAAATTGTTGTGGGAGTTGACGGATTCGAACCGCCGACCCTCTGCTTGTAAGGCAGATGCTCTGAACCAGCTGAGCTAAACTCCCAAAGATATGGCTTGGGACAACAAGACTTTCTGCGTTCAACCAAAGTGCTATCCACACTACTTTGGCATCGCTCTTGCAACCCTCGCGCAAATGCGCCTGAACAAGGACTTGAACCTAGGACCCCATGATTAACAGTCATGTGCTCTAACCGACTGAGCTATTCAGGCATTTTTAAGAACCATCGCAGAGTGTTCTGCGTTTTTC
>CAJGDC010000032.1 GCA_904502005.1 uncultured Alistipes sp. | reverse complement strand
TCAATCTTGGCACGAAGCACCATCTTACCCTCCTCAATCTCGCCACGATTCATCTTCTCAAAGAGCTCAAGGCTCTCCTCTACTGGGCGATTGCGATATGGGCTCTCGGTACCTGGCTGGGTAGGGGTACCCTTCTGCTCTGCAATCTGCTCAGAGGTCTGCTCGTCAATATATGCCTTACCCTCCTTAATGAGCTGAATGGCAAAGTCCCACAACTGCTGGAAGTAGTCAGAGGCGTAGTACTCATTGCCCCACTCAAAGCCGAGCCACTTAATATCCTCCTTGATGGCATCAACATACTCAACATCCTCCTTTGTAGGGTTGGTATCGTCAAAGCGTAGGTTACATACACCGCCATAGCGAGCCGCTACGCCAAAGTCCATACAGATAGCCTTAGCGTGACCGATGTGTAGATAGCCATTTGGCTCTGGTGGAAATCGAGTCTGTACGTGAGCTAAACCGGCAGCAATATCCTGCTCAATAATCTCCTCAATAAAACTCAAACTCTTTTTAACTTCTGGTGTTTCAGTAGTCATATTCTCTATTTTTTATGGTTTTTCTTATCGTATAGCGTTGGACAGATAGTTGCACAGATACCAACAAGCTGTTGGCAAGAGAGCTTCTGCCCGTTGTATTGTAGTGCAAACTCTGCCTTAACCTTGACTCTATCGCCTGCAAATGCTCGGCTGTAGCCAATGCCTGTGCGGTTGTAAATCTTGTGCGTAGTGCCGTAGAATGGGTCGCAAGTGTAGAGGTCGTTGGCATAAGCGACTCCATCAACGCCTTGGGTTGTGTAGTATGGAGTTAGGCTGCTACCCAAGTATAGGTTGTTGTCGATATATACCCCCCAGCGGCTAACCTTAAAGTAGAACTCTCCACCTGCAGGTAGTATCCAACCCTCATCAGTTCGGCGGTCGCGCTGTGGCGAAATTAGTGCACCAAGGCGGAAGTTGAAATCCAAAAAGGCGGTGAACTTTAGACCAAAGTATGGATTGAGCAACAGATTGTCTACCACATTGCCGTAGAATGTAGACCTGTTTGCATAGTGCTGCATAGAGAATGAGGCTCCAGCATAGAGAATATCTGCAAATTCTCCCCCCCCCGCAACAAGAACGCGGAACTTCTCACGTGACTCAGGAGAGTAGAGGCCATCCCAATCCACTGCAATCTCTGCAAAGCCACGCTTGCCAGTACGACGAAGAGCTACACCCTGCACCATATCGTTGTAGATGTGGTAGGCGTCGCTGTAGAAGGCGCGAGAGTACTCGCCCACAAGTTTGTTTCGCTGGAAGATACCTGCATTAGCGCCATACTTGCCATTCTCAAACTGGTAGTAGGCAACAAATTTGGCTCTATCCATATAGTTTACCGAGCCAAAGTCCTTCAGTAGCTCAGTACCGATGACAATGCTATGGTGGTTGTCAAAACGGTAGCCCAGCGTTGGTGTTGCGCGAACGGCAAAGATGGTGCGGGATTCGCCAACGTCACTACCCGTGTGTTCGGTATTGTCAAAGTGGGTAGAGAGCTCTGTATCAAGATATAACACCTGCGCTGACGCCATATTCAGAGCCAGCAACGCAAGCAGTATCACTATAATTTTCTTACCCATTTTTGCACAAAATCAAACTAATGTCCCAAATATCTGTCAAAAATAGATAAAATTTTTTATTTTTGCAGCAATTATGAGAAAAATTACAAATCAAGAGTTAGGAAGACCCTCAGCAGAGGAGTTTTCGGCTATGGAGAAGCTGCCAGTAGTGGTGGTTTTGGATAATGTTCGCTCGGCGCAAAATGTGGGAGCATTCTTCCGTACGGGCGATGCCTTTGCGGTTGAGAAGATTGCTCTGTGCGGTATTACGGCAACACCTCCGTCGCGTGAGATTCATAAGAGTTCATTAGGTGCGGAGTTCACCGTTGCGTGGGAGTACTTCAAGACTACCGTTGAGGCGGTTGCACTGCTTAAGAATCAGGGATATACCGTTCTTGCCATTGAGCAGGTTGAGGGGGCTGTGATGCTTGATAGACTTACCGTAGATAAGAGCAAGAGGTACGCCCTAATTTTTGGCAACGAGGTTAGCGGCGTGGACCAGGCGGTGGTAGATATGTGCGACGGTGCGATTGAGATTCCGCAGGTGGGTACAAAGCACTCTATCAACGTCTCTGTCTGCGGTGGCGTGGTAATATGGAAATTTTTTGAGAGTTTAAGATAATGGTACAAGGAGAAACACTTAAGGATATTGTAAGGCGTCTGGATACGCTGAGGAGGTGTCTTTGACATCGATAGTAGGCGCATAGAGCTCCAGAATGAGGAGGAGAAGACCCTTGAGCCAAACTTTTGGGATAACCCCGAGGCGGCGCAGCGACAGCTACAGAAGGTTGCCGGCATAAAGAGTTGGATTACCGACTTTGACGCCTTGGCTGCGCAGGTTGAGGAGGTGGAGATGATGCCCGACTTTATTGCCGAGGGCATTGCTACGGAGGAGGAGTTTGAACAGCTATGCAATAGGGCTATCGAGGCGATTGAGGCGTTGGAACTCAGAAATATGCTCCGTGGTGAGGAGGATAAGATGGGCGCCATTGTGGATATCAATGCCGGTGCTGGTGGTACCGAGGCACTTGATTGGGCGTCAATGCTTCTTCGTATGTACACCCGTTGGTGCGAGGCACACGGATATAAGGTCAAGATGCTTGACTATCAGGCTGGTGACGAGGTGGGTGTCAAGTCTTGCACTATGGAGGTGGAGGGCGAGTTTGCCTATGGTTATCTGAAGAGCGAGAATGGTGTGCATCGTATGGTGCGACTCTCGCCATTTAATGCCAACAATAAGCGTCAGACAACCTTCGCATCTGTGGCGGTGACCCCTGCTGTAGACGATACGATTGAGGTCGTTGTAAACCCTGCAAATGTCACTTGGGAGACCTTCCGTTCAAGTGGCGCGGGTGGTCAGAATGTCAATAAGGTGGAGACAGCAGCCCGTCTGCGTTATCACTTTACGGATGAAGATACGGGTGAGGAGATAAGTTATGTTATTGAGAATCAGGAGACTCGCTCGCAGCTTATGAATAAGGAGAACGCTATGAGAATCCTCCGCTCGAAGCTCTACCAGTACCTTCTCAATAAACGCATGGCAAAGAGCAACGCCATTGAGGCGGAGAAGAAACGCATTGAGTGGGGCTCGCAGATTCGCTCCTACGTCTTTGACGACCGTCGCGTGAAGGACCACAGAACGGGACACCAGACGTCCAACGTGGATGCGGTTATGGATGGCGACTTGGATGCATTTATCAAATCTTATTTAATGCAGTACGGCGGAGAATGAAAACGCTGATTATCACATTGTTAATGCTGCTCTTTTCTGCATATGGCAGTGCAAAGGCTCAGGTCGTTGTCGGTGCGGAGCAGACAGAGAGATACCTTCCACAGCTTAAGGGTAAGCGAGTGGCGGTGCTGGCAAATCATACGGCAACAGTGGGGAACAAGCACCTTGTCGATATGCTCGTGGAGCAAGGGGTAAACCTTGTGGGTATTGTCTCGCCAGAGCACGGCTTTCGTGGTACGGCAGATGCAGGAGAGAAGGTCGCCTCGGGGGTTGATAGTCGTACGGGCGTGGCTATTTGGTCGCTCTACTCGGCAAAGGGAAGGCGTCTGACCGATGAGCAGATGGCGGCCTTTGATATTATGGTGGTCGATATGCAGGATGTGGGGCTGAGGTTTTATACCTATTATATAACCATGATAGATGTGATTAACCGCTGTGCGGACTTTAGCCGCAAGGTTATCATTCTTGACCGCCCAAATCCTAATGGAATGTATGTCGATGGACCTATTCTCGATATGAAGTATAAGTCGGGCGTGGGTGCACTGCCAATACCTGTTGTGCATGGACTTACAATGGGCGAAATAGCAGTTATGGCAATAGGCGAGGGGTGGATTAAACGCGCTGATGTTGAGGTGGTTACCTGCAAAGGCTATACCCATAGCACCCGCTACACGTTGCCTATCGCTCCGTCGCCAAACCTCAAGAGTCAGAGGGCAATCTACCTCTATCCATCTACCTGCCTCTTTGAGGGAACAGTCTGCTCGCTTGGTCGCGGTACTGACGCCCCATTTGAGATGTACGGACACCCAGAGATGAAGGGGTGCAGTTACACCTTTACCCCACGTAGCCGTGAGGGGGCAAAAAATCCTCCACTAAAGGATAAACTCTGCTATGGCGTAGACCTCAGAAATGCTGATTGCGAGGTAGTTATCGCCGAAGGCTTTAACCTTGAGTATATCATTGACGCCTACCACCGCACAAACCTCGGGGATAAGTTCTTCACCCCATTCTTTGAGAAACTTGTGGGCGTAGAGTATATCCGCACGATGATTATTGAGGGTAAAACAGCCTCCGAAATCCGCAATCGCTGGCAGGAGGATGTCACCCGCTTCAAAGCCCTGCGCAAAAAGTACCTGCTCTATCAAGAGTAGAGATAGTTCTGAGCACAAACCGAACACCCGAACACACCCGAACAAGACCGAACACAAGGCGAACGCCCCTGTTCGGTTGTTCGCTTGTTCGCCTGTCCGGTCTGTAGTCACATCCGTCACTCCCGTCACACTTGTCACTTCTATCACATCTGTAACATCTGTCACTTCTGTCACTTCTGCCACATCTGCCACTTGTGTAACACTTGACACACTTTGTCACATTGTAACACGTTACCCCACGCCTGTTACAATGTGGCAATGTTATAATGTTACAAAATGGCTCTTTAGCTGTTGGCAGTTAGCTATTAGCAACAGCATAGCTCAAGCGAGCCTAACGATGTGCTCGGCAGGTTGGTAAATTAGGTGATTACCGAGCCTGATTTAGCTGCTATTTTTACATCTGTAGATGTTGTGCCGTAGCACCATAAACACAGCCTTAAATAGTTAGGCTGTATATATCTATGCCAAGCATCTACGCAGGTAATTATCTGTAGTTACCAACATATATACAGATAGTTACGCGTTTAAGAAAATAATTATATTTAGATATATAAGATAGCTATTGGCTCGCCTTTGGCGACTTATATTAATCCGCGCAGCGGATACCACAGAAAAGCCAATGGCTAATAGCCAAAGAGCCAGTTTGCCACATGACACATTGCCACAGGGGTGTGTAACAGTGTGGCAGTGGCAAAAAATGTGGCACAATGTGTCAAGTGTTATACAAGTGGCAGATGTGGCAGGGCGAACAAGCGAACAACCGAACAACCGAACAGGGGCGTTCGCTTGTGTTCGGTCTTGTTCGCTTGTTCGGTTCTGTTCGGAGACAAACAGCTATTTCAAATAATCCTCAAAGTAGTCGGTCACCTTTTGCATCAGGTGCACGCGGTCCTTGCCTCGGACGTTATGTTTTGCGCGTGGGTATGGGAAGTAATCTACTGGAATCCAATTCTTTACGCACTCGTCTATAAAGCTCAGTGAGTGTTGCCACACAACAACATCGTCTACAGCGCCCTGGCAGATGAGTAGCTTGCCCTTAAGGTCCTTTGCGCGAGGAATGAGCGAGGTGGCGTTGAGTCCCTCGGCATTTGTGGCCTCGGTCTCCATATATCTCTCGCCATACATCACCTCATACCAACGCCAGTCAATTACTGGACCACCTGCGACGCCCACCTTGAAGATATCAGGGTGGTTTACCATCAGCGAGATTGTCATAAAACCTCCATACGACCAGCCGTGTACACCTATGCGGGAGCTATCTACCCAACTATGGCTCATAAGCCACTTAATGCCTGCAATCTGGTCAGCCATCTCGCTTACTCCGCACTGACGGTGAATTGCCTGCTCAAACTCAAGGCCTCGGTTGTCTGTTCCGCGGTTATCCATCACAAAGACTACATATCCACGCTGTGCCATATACATCTCCCAGCGACGCAGCTGAGCCTGGAAGGAGTTTGTAACCATCTGAGAGTGAGGGCCTCCGTAGACGTATAGTATTACGGGATACTTTTTATTAGGGTCAAAATCAAGAGGCTTAATAAGGCGATAGTAGTTGTCGTACTTGTCGTCCGCACTGCGCACCGTACCCAACTCAATAGGGCAGTAGTTATGCTCGGTGCAAGGGTCTTCGGCACGGAAAAGCTCACGATAGTGACGAGCGTTTGTCGTTCCCACAGCCACCACACGCGGAACATTGAGTGAGGAGTAGTTGTCGGCAAAGTACTCTCCATTGTGCGAGATTGTGCAGTTATGCCAACCCTCTCCGCGAGTCAGTTGACGAGTCTTGCCCGTTTTAATATCTACGGCAAAGAGGTGTCGCTCTACGGGGCTCACCTCGGCAGAGTGGTAGAAGATGCTCTTGTTGTTCTGACCAGCATACTCCACATCGGCATCCACAACTGTGAGTCGTCTAATCGCACCATCGGTGTTGCAGAGGTAGAGGTTCTGGTAGCCGTCGCGGTTGGAGGTGGTGTATATAAACTGCGTAGGGTCGCTCTGAAGGAATACAAGCGGGAATGATGGCTCCACATACTTGTCGTTGTACTCTGTCAGCAGAGTCTTGATTTTCTTACCCGTTGCGGCACAGTAGGCGTTAAGGTGCACATTCTTCTGTGCGCGGTCAAGCACCTGCAGGTAGACAGTCTTGCTATCGGGCGACCAGGTGAGGTTTGTAAGGTAACGCTCGCTGTCAAAATCATCCACGGCGAGGTAGATAGTCTGCTCACTCTCAGCGTTATAAATGCCCACGCTAACCCTCTCTGACGGCATGCCGTTCATCGGATACTTAATCTCAAAAAGGGTACCCGTGCGTGTTGTAATATCGAGGAGTGGGAAGGTGCTCACGGCGCTCTCATCCTTCTGATAGAAGGCAAGTTGGCGCTTATCGGGCGAGAGGAATAGTCCACCGCTAATGCCAAACTCGTTGCGCGACACGGAGCTACCGGCAACGATATTCTTGTCAGTAAAGTTGGTTACAGCCCTCTCTGTGCCATCTTGAGCTATCCAGACAATGTTGTTATGGGCGGTCTTGACCGTAGGCTTCTTGCGTTCTGGGCGCTCAACAACACGACTCTTGCCGCTAAGGACCTCAATGGCGTAACAGAGGCTGTCTGTCGGGTGTAAAAACTCCTTGGGGTAGTTCTCGTTCCAGATGACGCTGTATGATTGTGGTATTAACTCGCGACTAAGTATCGCCTCCTCCATAGTAAGCAGACGACGAGACTCCGCCGTGGCACTAAGGGTGGCAAGGGTTAGAAGTAGGGTTAGAATCTTTCTCATTAGAATAGGTATCTTTCAGTTTTTACTCGGTTTACATAGCTAAATACGTCATCCCACGCCTCGTCACTAAGGGTCGTGCCGACAATCTCAATCACCTTTCCTGCCGTAACTGCACCTATAGTACCACATTGGCGCAGATCAAGTCCCTGGGTAAGTCCATAGAGGAAACCTGCTGCGTAGAAGTCACCTGCGCCTGTAGTGTCTACACGCTTAGCTGCCGCCATAATGCCTACATGCACAACCTGCTCGCCCTGCTTGATAAGGGCCCCCTTCATGCCAATTTTCACTACGGCAAGGCTGCACATCTCGGAGATATACTGCAGAGCATTTATCGGCTCGCTCTCGCCCGTAAAGGTCTTGGCCTCATCTTCGTTGGCAAAGACAATGTCTACATAGTTTTTAACCAGCTCACGCAGAAAATCTAAGTTCTCTGCCACTACGTTGAAACTTGCAAGGTCTATAGCTACAGTGAGTCCGCACTGCTTGGCCTTTTGCGCTACGGAGCTGATAAGTGTGTGGTCCTGAACAAGATAGCCCTCAATGTAGAGGCAGTCATAGCCCGAGAATACCTGCTCAGAAATCTCGTCAGCATGTAGCTCAAGCGCAGCACCGAGGTGGGTGAGCATTGTGCGCTCTCCGTCGGGTGAGATGAGCGATACACACTTGCCAGAGCGATTCTCTCCACGGAAAATCACGGGGTGGATGCCCAGGTTGCTGAGCGCCTGCTCAAAAAAATCGCCTGTGGTATCATGACCAACCTTGCCGATAAAACCTACATCAGCACCCAGACGCGCCATAGCACGAATAGTGTTGTCTGCACTACCGCCAAGCGATAGCGAGTAGGGGCGACCTGCAACGGCCTTTGAAACCTCGCTCTGCAGACGACTATCAACAAGCGACATTGAGCCGCGAGCAATATTATATCGCTCTAAAACCTCATCACTGCTCAGGTTTACGAGCATATCTGTAAGGGCATTTCCAATGCCTATAACTCTCTTCATCTCTATTTTGGGTTATAATTGTTTTACTAAATTGAAAGTATCTTCACAAGCTCAACGCTACTCTGCTTTACGGTCTTGGTCTTGGCAAGTGCCTGGCTAAATGGGGTGTAGACAATCTCGCCATTCTTAAGTCCTACCATTACATTGCGTTGTCCCTCTTTGAGTGCCTCCACAGCAGACGCTCCGAGCCTTGAGGCGAGAATTCTGTCTGCCGCTGTCGGACTTCCTCCACGTTGTAGGTGTCCGAGAATTGTCACCCTTGCATCATACTGCGGAAACTCCGTCTCCACTCGCTCCGCAAGCCCAAAGGCTCCACCTGTACTCGGGTCCTCTGCTACAAGGACAATAGCTGAGTTCTTGCTCTTGCGAAATCCGTTGTCAATAAGCGCCTTAAGCTGGTCGTCGCCAGTCTCTGACTCTGGGATTATCGCTGCCTCAGCTCCCGAAGCTATCGCGCCATTGAGGGCCAGGTATCCTGCCCTGCGACCCATAACCTCCACAAAGAAGAGTCGCTCGTGCGAGGTGGCTGTATCACGTAGCTTATCCACCGCCTCCATTATGGTGTTTAGTGCAGTGTCATAACCTATTGTGGTATCTGTGCCTGAGAGGTCATTGTCAATAGTACCCGGCAGGGCAACAATCGGGATGTCAAACTCCTCGGCAAAGACCTTTGCACCGGTAATAGTTCCGTCACCACCGATAACCACAAGGGCATCAATGCCCGCATTTGTCATATTCTCGTAAGCTGTTTTGCGACCCTCAGCAGTCATAAATTCTGCACAACGGGCAGTCTTAAGGATTGTTCCGCCACGCTGGATGATGTTGCTCACGCTGTTTGAGTGAAACTCCTCAATTTCACCAGTTATCAAACCTTTGTATCCGCGCATTATACCCTTAACACCCCAGCCGTTGTAACGCGCTGCACGTGTCACGGCACGAATTGCCGCATTCATACCTGGCGCATCACCACCCGAGGTGAGTATTCCAATAGACTTAATTGTTGCCATAAATTATAGCTATTTATCTGTCAAAGATAGTTATTTTTTGCTGTTTCGCAAAATTTAGTCCAACCTACTCTCCGATAACAAAAATATATCCCAGCGTTAAGTACAACCGGGATATATCGTAAGGCTTTAGATAGGGGTATTATGCAGTGATAAAGATTATATAATCCCCCTTTGCACTAATTGTAAACTCCCCCGAAGGGCAGCAGTTTAGCGTACCCTGCCACAGTGCAGTAAAGTCGTAGATAGGGTAGCGTAGCCCCTCAGAGGTGAGGTTTGTAGCGTTGATGTTAAAGATAGATATTTGCGCTCCAGGTGTGCAGTTGTGCCTATGTGTGTCGTGGCATGGGATAAACACACCGTAGTCAGTATAGCTTACAACCTCTGCACCCATAGCCATATACTCTGCCAGTAGGGCAATATTGCCAAGTGTGTGGTCCTCGCGCTTGCCCGTCGCCCCGACAATGGCTATACGTTTTATGCCCTTAGAGAGTAGGTACTCTATGGCTTTGGTCTGGTCGTTGGTCTCCTGGTCAGGATTGCAAACAATTATATCGGCATAGCGAAGTCTATTCGCCTCAGATAGTGAGTCCATATCGCCAATAATTATATCTGGCACCCCGCCACGGCTAATAAAGTCATCCGCCGCGCCGTCACAACAGACGACCATTGGCGCAGTGCGCACAATCTCTAACACCTCCGCCCTTGTTGGAAAGGTGCCGTTTGCAATAACCACAGCTTCAAACACTCTACTGCTCATCTTTCATCAATTTTTGCCACTTTCTGTACCCGAAAAGTGCTATTACAGCATATAAAATATAGAGTACAGCGGTGAAATAGAGCCCTTTGTGTAGGTATAACCCTGCCGAGAGTATATCTACCACACCCCATACAATCCACTGCTCGATATATTTGCGAGCCAACATCCACATGCCCACAATGCTCAGTGCAGATGTCAGTCCGTTAAACCAAGCAACGTCGCTGTCTGTAAGGTGGATAAGCGCAAGCGAAATAACAATCTGCAAAACAGCATAGAGAGCCACCATTGTCACCCCTTGTCGAGCGCTTATATGGCTGATTTTGAGAACTGGAGCGCTGCTATCCTTGCCTCTTCGCCACGCCCAAAAACCATAGATGGCGATAATGAGGTAGTAGATATTTATTGCCGTATCGGCATATAGCCCTGCATCGTAGAATACAACCAGGTATATCGCGGGCATGATAACGCTTGCCACCCACAGATATATGCTGGCCTTGTACTCCAACCACAGGTAGATAAGCCCGACAATGGTTCCCAGTATCTCAAGTAGTTGCTCCATAGTGCTGCTAATATGCCTCCCAAGCAAGTCCCTCAATTGACGAGAAACGGGTGAATGTTGTAACCTCGTACACTTGTCCTGTCGGAGCAGTTGCACGAACCATAACATCCTTGCTATCAAGAGTTACACCCTCAGCAAGCGTGCCAGCATAGATGTGTGTTGTAATCTTTTTGTAGCCACTATTTGTTAGTGCGCCACCCCACTTATTTCCATTGCGGTTCTTGATTTTTGCGTTGCTGCTCAATCCGTGGGAGATAAACCACCAGTCAGCATCGTTGCGCAGGTAGTTAGTATTTACAAGCCATGTGCTGTAATATTTGCTGACATAGTTTGATGGCTTGTCGTGATAACCATATTTAGAGTCGCTGCGTGTAACGTTTGTCATATCGCACACCTTTGAGCCCTTGTAGTAAAGTTCAATCTTCCAAGGCTGGTTGAGTGGCGAAGAGTCTGAACTCTTGTTTACGTAGCCATTGTATAGGTTTACATATACGGTCTTGCTATCCTTGCCATAGGTGCAGAGCATATCTGAGGTGTAGCTGTCATTTCCTAAGTACATACGCATAGCATTTACTCCGTCGGTATAAGAGGCGGTGCCACCTGCCTTGAAGAGGTGGTTTGCAATATCATTACCCTTGAAGGTATAGAGATAGTAACCCGCAGGTGTACCGTCAGCGCAAATCTTGAGGTTCCAATACTGACCACATGCCGCACCGTGATTTATCTCGTGAATGTTGTTGTACGAGCTGTGGAAGTAGTGGCGTGAGTAGTGGTTGTGTCCAGTGAAGATGTAGCTATTGGAGAACCTCTTTAGAAGGTTAAGCGTCTGACTGTAGTACTTATTGTGGCGTACGCCCACCTCACCATCAAAGAATGGAATATGCACGCATAGCACTACACACTTGTCTGTAGGTACCTGCTCAAGGTCCTTAACCAGCCAGTTGTACTCCTGCTCGGTAAAGCCCATATCGTAATCCTCGACAGCCTTACCAGCACCGGTGATAACGTTGTTCATACCCACCACGTGTACATCACCTCGGTCAAAGGAGTAGATAGACGGGCCAAAAATCTTGTGGTAGCAGTTGAGGTTTGGATTCTTGTCGCTATCTGATGAATACCAGTCGTGGTTGCCCGGAACGGTAAACCAACTTACGCGAGTAGCCTCAGGGGCCATGGCGCTCTTCATGCTACCCATATAACTCTCCGTTGCGCTGTTCCAGATAACATCTCCCAGTACCATTCCGTATGCAAGACGACCGCCGTTCCAATCCTGTGCGCTGTTAAAGCCGTCACGCTCAACCATCGCCTTTATGTCGGCTGCAATGTACTTGCTGAAGTATGGAATGCAGAGCTTACCAGTCTGAATGGTCTGTGGGTCAGCCATAACATAGAGGTGCCACTCATCTTGCTTGGCAATGCTCTTACCGAGTGTAAAGTTAAAGTTGCTACTTCCCGCAATCGGCTTGTAGAAGAGCGGATAGCCATCCTCTGCAAGTGCTATTTCATAATTGGCAGGGGTGGTGTAGAATACAAATGTAGCCTTAGAGTTGTATGGCATCTCATAGACGCCATTGCTATCTGTCTTGGTCACGGTAAATCCGTCAGATACTACAACACCCGCTACGCCATTGCCATTACTATCTGAAATCTTACCCTTGATAGGTGGCAGAGCCTCTAATGACTCAATATATACGCGTACATCGTCAAGAAGTAGTCGGTTTGTTACGGTAGCCTCTGCCGCACCACCAATTGCTATAGACGAGCCATTGATAACCCCTGGCAGTAGCACTGTATACTCCTTCCACTCGGTGTTTGTTGTTCCCTCAAGGGTTAGGGTCTTCTCAGAGAGGATGTCAGAGTAGTTCATTTGCCAGTTATCAGCCAGTGATGCACCTCCAAGAGCCTTTACGGCAATCTGTTTCTCTGACTCGGTAATCTCAAGCTTGTCATAATCACCATAAGGGGCAGCCTTAAATACCACTCTGAGTGTTGCACTCTTGCCCTGAGGTAGTGCGTTTATGATTGGTGTGCAGATAAATGAACGGTTTGCAGTTGTTCCAATCTTTACATAGCCAGGTCGTGCGCATACAGAGCCTCCATTTGCGCCACTCTTGCCACCAATCCAGCCCCATTTGTTGATTCGCATATCATCCAGAACTCCATCAAGGGTGTTGAATAGACCAATCTCGGTGCCGGCATTTGCAAGAATATATCCGGTGTCGCTGAGTGTAATCTCGCCAGTCAATTGTTTGATTGTTGTAAGGTCGCTACGGTCCGAACGAGATACACCTGCTGCGCGTGCAGTAACATCACCAGCGTAGATAATGCCCTCAAAGTTCTCATAGACAAGCAGACTGCCAACAGTTGCATTTGATGTGATAATCTGATTGCGGTCTGCTGCTGCGGCTACGGTGCTCACCTTTGTAGGTACAAGGGTCTGCTTATTGTCTGTAGTGTTGTAGACCATTGCGTAGTACTCTGTATTTGGCTTTAGACCTGTGAACACAAAGCGTGGTGGTACTGTTGGACTCTTAAAGGCGCTGCCCGGAATATTGTCTACACTCACGACCAACTTTTTACACTCAGCATCGCTGTATAGTGCAACCTTGTAGCTCTTTGTAATATCCTCGGTATAGTCGGCTGCACTATTTGGAACAATCTGACTGATGTAGCTGATATTCTTCTCGTTGATTGTCCAACCAATAGCAATTGTGCTGTCCGTAGCACGTACGGGGCTAACAAACACCTCACTCTTCTCTAGTACAATCTCTTGTTCTGCCTCAATGACACTCTTGTTTGTCGCATCAACGCCACCCTCAAGGATGTTCGCCTGCATAGTTCCCTCTGTGCAGTTAATGGTTGCCTTAAAGCCCTTAGAGTATAGCTGCTGAGGGATGAAGATTGTAACCACGGTACCCTGCTTGCCAATCTTTATATTAGAGCAAGGGATGTAAATCTCATCTACTCCGCTATCCTTAACCTTTGCGACTGCCTCGGTAGTGTTAAGAGTCACATCGCCACTAATCTTCTCTGAATTGTTGCTCTTTATCGCAATTGAGGTAAGTGTGTACTCGTAATTCTCAGAGTTAGGTGTAGAGAGTGTCAGCTGCAACATAGATAGTGGATTGACCATGGTGAATGTCTGGTTGCTGCTATCCCAGTTGCCAATAAGCAGAGGGTAGGAAGTTGTGCCATTGCTATCAATTGCCTGACTGCCAAGTGTAAGGTTGAAAATTCTGCCACTTGTTGCATTTCCGGCTGTAAAGTTGCTTGCGCTACCTGATGCATTTGGGTAGACGGCATACTGCTCACCGCTCTGATTGATATATCCTGCGGTGGTGAACTTAGCGCTCTTTCCGCTGATATTTTGTGCGTCAATATTGCACTGCACAAGTGCCGGACGTGTTGTCGGCGTGTCAAATCTTACCACAGTAAGATTATCAGTTGCGCCCCAAACGGTGTCGTTATAGCTATCATTTATAACGGCTGTAAACTCTTTAACCTTCTCGCCAGTATCAGGTGTTGGTGTTGGTGTCGGTTCATCGGTTTGCGGTGCCGGATTACACGCTCCAAGTAGTAGTGCAGTAGCTGCAATAAGCCATAGATAATACTTTTTCATATCGTTTGTATAATTATTATTTTCCAAGCCACAAAGATATAAAAAAAGCAGCTATCAAAGCTGCTTTATTCTATTTTTTAACTATATCTCTGTCGCATTGGGGTCGTTTAGTAGCCTCATATACTCAAGGCTATCTATCGGCTCATCTATTATGGTGTCATCCCAATCGTGCTTCATTATGCGCTCAACCTCATCTGTGCCCATGCTATTTACGGTGCTGATAGCTGTTGTGAATAGGCCAATAATAAAGATTATCCAGATAATAAGCGAAACAAATAGCACCCATCCGCGAGGCTTGTTGCCCAAAATTAGTGAGCAGAGTAGGTATATTATAACCATTGCAGGAACCAGAACGGCAAACAGTGCGCTAAGTGTCAGCCCAGTGCCAAATGTAGAGACTACATCTGCAATAGTTCCTAACTCTCCGGCTTCAATTAGGGTAGTGCCTACGCCCGTTATAATAGCCATAAAGGCTGCTATAAGCGATATGCAGAAGAATATCATAGCGAAGATTACTATTGCAACAAATGCCTTTAGACATACTATTGCAAACTTGCCAAGTCCTCCGATAAAGGTCGCAAGGGTAGACTTTGCACGTAGCTCATCTGTGGTATCTTTCTGACGGTCTGCAATTGCCTTTGCTGTCACCGCCTCGCCCTCCATCTCAAGCTTCTGACGAGCGCTAACCGCCTGCGGAACTACAAACCACATGATAATATAGGCAACAATAAGCACCCAAAATATGTTTTGCCCAAGCGGGTGTAGCCAGTGGATATGGTGCGATATGTTTGAGATAGGAATCAATATCAGTGGCGAGAAAATCGCAAGACGAATAAGCACTGGGTCTATGTTGAAATATTTGCCAAGTCCAGAGCATACACCACCCAGTTTACTGCTCTCCATGTCGCGATATAACCTGCGAGCAATACGGGTGTCTGTTGTTGGAACGGCAGGCTCGTCATTACCTGTAATATCCTCTGCACTACCAAGTTGCTTAATTATATTCTCGATTAGTGGCAGGCAAACGGTTTGGCTCTGGTCACTAATAGCCGAGAGGATTAGTTCTGCAATACGAGCCTCAATGTCGGCAATAATCTCTTCGCTCTCTGAGTTATCTTTATATGCACGCTTGAGCGATTCGATATACTCTGCAAGGCGGTTGTAAGCAACCTTCTCAAATATGAAGGCTACGCCTGAAATGCTACACTTCTTTAACTCGTTCATAATTACTTTCTCTTTATTGTGCTTGCGCCACTATTGTTTACTATATCTACCTGGCAATCACCGCTATAGCGTATTGTTGAAGCGCCAGATGCTGAGGCTTTGAGCTGAGTGCTACAGTCAATATCTACTGTCGATGCTCCACTTATCTCAACCTTCGCCATGTCTGAGGATATATCAGCTGATGAGGCACCAGAACACTCTAAATCTACCTGTGAGCTGTGGAATGTATCGGCTTTGAATGATGATGCTCCGAAAATATCGGCCTCGCACTTTGTCGCCTTGCCTGAAAGAGAGAGTGTTGATGCTCCCGTTGCATCTGCTTCAATAGATGTGCATTGGGTATCTATTGTCGCTGTAGAGGCTCCCAAAACGTCAATAACCAACTCGTCGGCAACAACGTCAATGTTTATATGAGAGGCAGCTGTACACTCAATCTTTACCTCCTTGGCAGCAATCTGCGGTTGTGTATCTATAATACCACACGCTACGGCTGTAAATTCATCAAGCTTGCCATTGTTGGGAATGTAGACCTCTGCTTGTATAAGATCTGACTTTCTCTTTACGTTAAAGTTATTCAATGAGAATTTAAGTATCTGCTTTTCAACCTTAATATCAAGCTCGGAGAGAATCTTTTCTGACGCACGAACGATAATATTGCCATCATTGCGCTCCTCAATAAAGACCTTGATTGGACCACCAACGGCTATGCCGTGATACTCCTTTTGGCACTTGAGCGCCTTCATCACAACCTCTTCAGCATTGGCTGCGATAGTGCAGAGTGCCAGTAACGAAAGAATACAAAACTCTTTCATACCCCTAAACTATTTGCCACGAATGGCGTTAATCTGTTCAACCAATTTATCCCACGCCTCATCCAGTGAACGTAGATACTCCTTTCCCTCTGCTGTAAGGGTGTAGTACTTTCGCGGCGGACCCTGGGGCGACTCCTCCCAGCGGTAGGTTAAGTATCCTGCGTTTTTCATGCGTGTGAGAATAGGGTAGAGCGTACCCTCTACTACAATCATCTCCGCCTTTTTGAGCTCCGCAATTATCGCTGGCGCATAGCTATCCTTTGCCGCCAGTATCGCAAGTATGCAGTAATCTAAAATGCCCTTGCGCATCTGTATTTTAGCATTATCTTCCCTCATATTCTTAAAGTTTTTGGCCTTTAGCTATCAGCTATTGGCGTTCATTTTTGAAATACTATTTAGACTTGCGGTTACTACTCCTCCTCTGGGATTATCAGCCAAAGGATGATGTATATCCATAGCGAAAGACCACCGAAAATTATAAATAGTAGTACAATAAGTCTAACGAGCGATGAGTCTAACTTGAAATACTTTGCAATACCGCCACATACACCACCTATAGAGCGATCTGTGCGGCTACGGCGAAGTTGTGTATATCCATCTGCAGGTGGGGGCGTTGTAGCGCGTGAAGGCCCAAAATCCTCCGGCTTTCCCATGCGGGTAATTGTGGCCTCTACCATCTGGAGTGTCACTACCATACCGGTAGAGCTGAGCGTCTGACTGAAGATGTCGGCAATGCCACACTCAATGTCAGCCATCACCTCATCAACAGGGTCGTTTACTCGGTTGCGAACATCAGTAAGATAGTCGTTTAGTCGGTCGTAGGCGTCACGGTCAAGTGTAAAAGCTCGCCCGCCAACATTTGCACTAATAGTCTCCTTCATAGCTTTATACTGTTTGTAGTTAATTTCTACCGCAAATATAATACTAATTTCAGTACTATGCAATAAAAAGTACTAAATTTTTTCATAAAAAATAGGTATAACCTCAATTTGGGGCTATACCTATTTATATAGTGATAATAATTTACTACTGCTGGCTAATCTGCTTGTATGATGGAAGGATAATTTCGTTGTATCTTGCCATTACATCAGCGGCCTTTTGGTTGTCTTTAGGCTCAAACATAAATACGCCGCGGTAGCCGTTGTCGATAAGCAGGGTTTTGTAAATCTCACCCCATGCGCGGTTTTTGGTTGCGATGTCGCCATCTCCTACAAGACGGTGGTCGTCTGAGCTGGACTTGTATGCTGTGTCGTGAATATGAACGGTTCCGAGTTTGGTGCCGATAGACTTCAAATACTCCACAACATCATAACCCTTGCAGTTTGCATGTCCGATGTCAAATGTGGCATATACATTATCAAATGGCTTAATTACGGCCATCAAATCATCAATAGTGTAGCAGAAGCTACCAACAAGATTCTCAACGCAGAAGCGTACGCCGAGCTGCTGTGCTACGGCATCCATCTCCATCAGAGACTTGTGTGCTTGTGAAATAGCAGTAGCGCTTGGGCTTACGCTCTTGCTGGCATGAAGAACATAGGTCTTACAGCTCTTAAAGTGGGCAACGCATAGACGTAATGCGCGCAGAATATACTCAACAGACTGGGTGCGGATGCTCTCCTTTGCGCTGATGCTTGTCCAGTTTTTATCCTCATAAGGAAGGTGAATTGACCAGACGGTAATACCATGCTGCTCCATCTGCTGCTGCATAGAGGCGAAGGTTGCATTTACCTGCTCATCGGTTTTATTGTGCAGACCGTAGCTGTATTTGAGTTTCAGCTCCACATGCTTAAATCCTGCATCGGCAACCTCCTTGAGTCGGGTGCTGAAGGTCGCGTCATCAATATTTATCTGCATTCCAATAGTATAGAACTTTCCGGTAACATCCTCACCTGGTGCAGCATTTTGAGTTGTTGGGGCGATGATTGTGACGGTTGGCTGCTGAGGAACTTCAGGCTTAGGGTCTGGATTTACAGGCTCCTCAGGCTCTGGCTTCGGATTTGGAAATTGGCTCCAGTCTGGACCCTTTGAGTGCTCTTCAGGATTGCAGGCTAATAGAATAATAGACATTAGTGTTAATAGTATTCGGTTCATGTTGTTTGATTTATTGTTCATATGCTTTTTCATAGTCGCTAACTATCTTCTTGTAGGACTCCATAACAGTGTTCGCATTGGCTCCACTAAGTTCAAAGAGGAATACGCCACGGTATCTGTTATCTTTGAGCATAGTGTGGTAAACCTCCTCCCACTTGCTGATATTACCATCACCAATAAGGCTGTGGCTATCGTTCTTAGAGCCAAACATTGTGTCGTGCATGTGTACAGTGCCAAGGCGAGGGCCAATCCACTTAAGGAAAGTAACCACATCCTGACCCACGCAATGAGCATGACCAATGTCATATGTCACCCACGCATCCTCAACGCCATCTATTGTCGCAGCCATCTCCTCGGTTGTAGGGCAGAGGCTACCGACAAGATTCTCTACACAAATTCTTACACCTAGCTCTTTGGCAACGGGAATCATCTCAGCAAGCGATTTGCGTGCTTGAGCTACAGACTCGCTGCGCGGACTAAGAGTGCCCTTGCTGGCATGAAGAACATAGTTCTTGCACTCCGGGAATCCTGCGGCACATAGACGCATAACACGGTTAAGATAGTCCACACTTTGGCGGCGGATACTCTCTTTACCACCAGGATTTGTCCAGTTGCTATCGTCAAAAGGTAGGTGTATAGACCAGATTGTAAGACCCACAGCCTTGACTTGTGACAGTACGGTGCTAAAGTCTGCAAGTACCGCCTCGTCACTCTTGTCCTTAATGCCGTAGCCGTGTTTGATAGTTATCTCAATGTACTTAAAGCCTGCAGAGGAGATATCAGCGAGTCGAGCTGCAAAGTTCTTCTGCGCAATATTAATAGATATGCCAGGGTAGAATCTGAGCCCGGCAATCTGAGAGCCTGCGGCTGCAACCTCTGTTGTGGGTTCTATGTTCTTTATAACAATCTCCTCTGGCTTCTCTGGCTCAGGCGTTGGGGTAAAATCTCCCCAATCTGGACCAGCTGGACTCTTCTCGGTGCATGATGCAAGGAGAAGGATTAGTGCTGCAAGTAGTGAATAGGTAGTTCTTTTCATAGTAATCTCTTATAGTTCGTTATACTGCTTGAGGATAATATCATTATAGGTCCTCATTACCTCTACAGGGTCGTTACCTCCCAACTCAAACATAAATACACCACGATAGCGGTTATCCTTTAGAAGTGTCTTATAGACCTCGCCCCAACGATTAACATCACCCTGACCAACAATGCGGTGATCATCAATGCGACTGCCAAACATTGTATCGTGCATGTGTACTGTTCCAAGACGAGGACCAATCCACTTTAGGAACTCAATAACATCCTCTCCTACACAGTTCGCATGGCCAATGTCGTAGGTTACCCATGCATCTTCAACGCCGTCGATAGTCGCGCCCATCTCCTCGATAGTTGGGCAAAGGCTACCTACAAGATTCTCGATGCAGAGACGTACGCCATACTCTTTAGCTACTGGAATCATCTCGGCAAGTGACTTACGAGCCTGAGCTACTGACTCACTGCGAGGGTTAAGAGTACCCTTGCTTGCATGTAGAACGTAGTTCTTGCACTCTGGAATAGCTTGATGACATAGACGTAATACGCGCATAATATTATCTACACTCTGACGACGAATGCTCTCCTCACCACCGATATTTGTCCACACGGTGTTCTCAAATGGCAGGTGCATAGACCATACTGTAAGGCCTGCAGCAGTTGCCTGGTTGCGCTTTGTTGTGAGTAGCTCAACAACCTCCTCGTCTGTCATATCTGCAAGACCCGCCTTGTGAGATGTTGAGATTTCAATATACTTAAATCCCGCAGCAGCAATCTGCTCAAGGTACTGCTCGTAGTTCTCCATGCGCAGACCGATAGATATTCCAGGATAGTAACGCAATCCCTCAATCTTTGCTCCCTTAGGGGCAACCTCAGTAGTTGGTGTAATCATCACCTCGCGGCTCTGACAGCCGATTGCTGCAAATGATAGCAGCGCAATTATAAGCTTTTTCATATAGTTTAGTTTTAGTGTTGTCTTATTATAATAAGACACATAAATAGACCGTTACGCCCAAAGGATGGATGAAAAAAGTTCCAAGACAATGGAACTTTCTCTATTTGTGCACAACCTCATGACCAAATGGCATTAGAGCGAGCATCATCAGCTTGAAGTGCTGCATGCCGAATGGTATGCCGACGATTGTGATGGAGAATACAATGCCTAGTGCAAGGTGAGTTAGCGCCACCTCAATTCCTCCGCAGATAATCCAGAGTACGTTGAGAAGAAGCGGTAGACAGCCGCTAGCGTTATTACCTGGAACAACTTCGCCACCAAATGGCCACATCGCAAATAGCCCTAACTTCATAATCTGCAGGCCGAATGGAATGCCGACAATGGTAAGGCATAGCACCATGCCTCCAAATAGATAACCGATACCAAGCAGAAGCCCTCCAAAAATAAACCAGATAAGATTTCCAATCAAACTCATATTCTCTTAATGTTAATTTCCACAAATGTACTCTATTTTTAGATTTTTTGCAAATAAAAGTATTTATCACAGCATTGTGTGACTCACACTGTTTGTTGTTACGATGCTATTTAGTATATTTGCAGGTTAAAACAGATAACCATATGTTAGCAGATAGGTCACATACATACCTGGTTCCAGATGTTGAGATAGTTGATATGGTAGCCGAGCATGGCTTTGCAGTGCCGCGCTTCTTCGTTGGTTGGATTGCGAAAAATATCGGCTTATTGGTCAAAATATCAGATGATTAATTGTTAAATAATAAATACTATAGATTTATGAGGAAGAATGTTGTCGTAACACTTATTCTGTTGCTAACAATAGGTGTAT